>JBBWZU010000690.1:0-11886 GCA_039649225.1 Hyphomicrobiales bacterium
GTCACGATGGACTTCAATCCGGGCGACATCGGCTACGTCAAGAAGAACCTCGGACATTACATCAAGAACACCGGCGACACCGACCTGCAGGTCCTCGAAGTATTCAGGGCGCCCTATTTCGCGGATGTCTCTCTGTCCGACTGGATCACGCACACGCCGCCCGCGCTCGTCTCGCAGCATCTGAACGTCAGCGCCGAGACGATCGCGAAATTCCCACGCAGCAGGCCCGAGATCGTGCCGCTCTGAACGATGGAACGTGTCTTGTCCATCGCGCTGGTTCATCCGCCGCGCCTGCCGTTACCGGCGCTCAGCGTGGCGCGCACGGCTTCGCTCGCCGGACAGCTTGTGCCCGGCGCGCGCCTCGTCGCGGAGGAAACGGCGGTCGCCTTCACGTACAACGGCACCTCGCATGCCGTTATGATGGCGACGCCCGCCGACCTCGAGGATTTCGCGGCGGGACTGAGCCTGACTGAAGGCATGGTCGGAACGGTTGACGACATCTCGGACCTGGCCATCGTCGGCACCGATCTTGGGATCGAACTGCGCATGTGGATTTGCGACACGCATATGCGCTCGTACACGGCGCGGCGCCGTATCTCGGCGGGACCGACCGGATGCGGGCTGTGCGGCGTCGAAAGCTTGAGCGAAGCGTCGCGCCCCGCCCGGCGGGTCGGGGCCGGCCTTCGCGTCGCGCCGGAGACAATTTCAACCGCGATGGCGGCCCTGTCTCCGGCGCAAATGCTGCATCGCGGAACCCGGGCGGTCCACGCCGCCGCGTTCTGGCAGCCGCGCAAAGGCATTGTGGCGATTCGCGAGGATGTCGGCCGCCACAACGCGCTCGACAAGCTCGTGGGCGCGCTGGCGCGCCGGCGAATCGATGGAGGCAGCGGCATCGTGCTTCTCACCAGCCGTGTTTCGGTCGAGATGGTTCAGAAGACCGCCGTTCTCGGTGCCTCGATTCTGGTGGCGGTATCGGCGCCGACCGCGCTTGCCGTTCGCGTCGCCGAAGCGTGCGGCATGACGCTCGTTGCAATCGCGCGCGGTCAGGATTTCGAGATATTCAGCCATCCAAAGCGGGTCGCGCCTATAGCGCGAAAATCGTCATAGGCACGAGGTTTTACGATGGACATGACCGCTCTTCTCCTGTCACGCATTCAATTCGCCTTCACGATTTCGTTCCACATCATCTTTCCGGCCTTCACGATCGGGTTGGCTGCCTGGCTTGCTATTCTCGAGGCGTTGCACCTCACGACAGGCCGCCCGGTCTATCGCGCGATCTTCGAATTCTGGCTGAAAATTTTTGGAATGGCATTCGGATTGGGCGTCGTATCCGGGATCGTGATGGCATTTCAGATCGGCACGAACTGGAGCGTGCTGTCCAGGATGTCCGGACCGATCCAGGGACCGCTTCTGATGTACGAAACGTTCACCGCCTTCATGCTGGAAGCCACGTTCTTCGGTGTCCTCATCTACGGTCGAAGCAGAGTGCCTGCTTGGTTCTATCTGTTTTCCACCGCAATGGTCGCTCTGGGTACGACGTTTTCCGCGTTCTGGATCATGATCAATAACAGCTGGATGCAGGTTCCAGTCGGCTACGTTGTACAAAACGGCATGTTCGTTCCCGACGACTGGACCAAGATCATCTTCAATTCGGTGGTCTGGTCGCGATTTCCCCACATGTTGCTTGCCGCTTACCTGACGGGCGCCTTCTGCGTTGCGGCAACTGGTGCGTGGTATCTGCTGCGCAGGAGGTATCACGCCGAAGCACATATCATGCTCGGCATGGGCCTGGGCCTCGCGGCATTGCTTGTCCCGGCCCAGATATTCTTCGGACACCTCAACGGCGACTACATCCACGAATATCAGCCGGCGAAATTCGCCGCGATCGAGGGGCGCTGGCATGATGAGCAGCCGGCCGGCGAGGTTCTAATCGCAATCCCCGATGAGGCGACCGAGACAAATCTATATGAGGTCAAAATTCCGGTTCTCGGAAGCATTATCGGCAGCTTGAGCCTGACCTCCAAGGAAGTCGGCTTGACCGACTTTCCGCCGCAGGAGAGGCCGCCGGTGCTCATCCCCTTCTTCACCTTCCGGATCATGGTCGGTTGCGGTCTGGTCATGCTGGCTCTGGCCTGGCTCGGTTCCTATCTCTGGTTCAAGCGTCGCCTGGAGCACAATCGTTTCCTACTCTGGATGATCTTCTTGAGCTTTCCGCTGCCGTTCATCGCTACGCTCACCGGATGGTACACGGCGGAAGTGGGTCGTCAGCCCTGGGTGGTCTATGGCGTCCTGCGAACAGCGGACGCCATGACGCCCTTTTTGACGACGCGCGCGGCGACGATCTCGCTCGTGGTATTTTGCGCCGTTTATGCCTTCATCTTTTTCTTCGGCACGCTTTACATTTACCGGCTCCTGCGCGCCGGCCCCGCCGGCTCCCTGATCGGTGTCCCGTCCGGCGCCGTACCCAACCGGCCCATGTCGTTGGCCGGTGAGGGGGCGGAACCCGACGGCAGCTACGTCGGCGCAGGAGAATAGCCATGGTGATGTTCTGGGTCGCGCTTTTGGCAATCAGCATTCTGCTCTATGTGCTGCTCGACGGCTTCGATCTCGGCGTCGGCATGCTATTCGGCCTGACCAACAACGAGACGAGGCGAAGCGCCATGCTGGGTGCCGTCTCGCCCATTTGGGATGGCAATGAGACTTGGCTGGTGGTGACTGGCGTTATTCTTTGGGGCGCCTTTCCGGCCGCTTATGCGACGCTGTTATCGGCATTTTATCTCCCGCTCGTTGTCATGCTGGCGGGGCTGATTCTTCGCGGCGTGGCGTTCGAATATCGCCATGGGGCGGGACGAACACGCTGGATCTGGGATTTGAGCTTTGTCGGCGGATCCGCGGTGGCGACATTCATCCAGGGACTGACGGTCGGTGCGCTGGTCAGCGGCCTGCCAATGACCAACGGCCAATACGCCGGGGGCGACTTCGGCTGGTTCAGTCCGTTTGCGGCACTCTGCGGTGTCGGATTGTGTCTCGGCTATGCGCTGCTGGGCGCCTGTTGGCTGGTCAAGAAATGTGAAGGCGACGTCCGTGATGCCGCATATCGCCTCATCCCTTTACTAGCGGTCGGGCTGCTCGTCTTTCTCATCGTCGTCTTCATCTATGCGCTCGCCGACCATCTTCAGGTTATGAATAGATGGCTGGAGCGGCCGTATCTGTTCGTCTTTCCTGTGCTCGGCGCGCTGGCGGCACTGGTGCTCGCGGTCAGCGTCCGATATCGCCGCGATGAGCTGCCGTTTCCGATGGTCATATTGATCTTCCTGGCGGCATTCGGCACCTTGGCGTTCTCGTTCTGGCCGCACATCATCCCCTTCGTCCTGACCATCGACGAAGCCGCCGCGCCGCCGTCCACTCTTAACTTCATGTTCTGGGGATGCGGCGTTGTCGTGTTTCCGCTGATGCTGCTCTACACGCTCGTCAGCTACAGCGTTTTCAAAGGCAAGGTCGAAACGACAGCCGGGCACCACTAAATTTTCGCCACTTGAAGCCGACGTGGGCACGCAGTCGCGGTGGCCGAATCACGATGTGCTGCCCGGATGGCTGGGCACCGCGAAGTGAAAGATGGCGCCCCGGGGCACGTTTGTCGCCGCCCACAATCGTCCGCCGTGTGCTTCGATGATCGAACGACAAATCGACAATCCCATGCCCAGGCCGGCCGGCTTCGTGGTGTAAAACGGATCGAATAGGCGGCCGACGCTGTCGGCTTTCAATCCCGGACCAGAATCTCCTATGTCGACGATGACGCAGTCCGGCGTGTCCACACGCGAGCCAATCAACAATTCGCGCGTGCCGTCACTGACTTCGCTCATCGCTTCGATCGCGTTCATGATCAAGTTCAGGATGACCTGTTGCAGTTGGACTCGGTCTCCCCAGATGCGCGGCAGACCATTCGCGAGTTCGGTTTGCAGCGAGATGGAGTGCCGCTGTGTCTCGCTGCGTGTCAGCGCGATCGTGTCGAGAATCGTTTCGTTGATGTCCAAGTCAGCTTTCCGCGCAGGAAGCTTCTTGACGAGCGCGCGAATGCGGCCGGTGACTTCGCCCGCTTGATTGCCTGCCTTGATGATAAGATCGAATGCGTTCCGAGCCTCCTCGAGGTTGGGCGGTTGGGCGGCAAGCCAGCGCAATCCGGCGTCCGCGTTGGTGACCGCCGCTGCGATCGGCTGGTTGACTTCATGGGCGATCGAGGCTGTCAGTTGCCCCATCGTTGTGACGCGATTGACATGGGCAAGTTGCATCTGCGCCTCGCGCAACGCTTCCGAGGCCTGTGCGTGGTCCGTGAAATCGCGGGCGATCAACAGCGCGGCCTCCACCCGCTGCGAATCCGGTCGCAGCGGCGAATGGGTCACCACCCTATACTTCCGGCCACGAGGGGTGGCGTACCAATCTGCAATGCTGACCTCCTCTCCGGTGAAGCACCGGTCCAAACTCGGCTTTGCGTTCCGCGCGAAGAATTCCGTACCGATGACGTCAACCAAGTGCATCCCGACGACCGCCGCTGCTGGCTTTCCCCAAAACTGCTCAAAGACCGGATTGACCCGCTGAAGCCGGTAGTCCTTCCCGATGATACAGATACTGTCAGGTGAGCTTTCGAACACGTGGCCGGTCAGATATTCCGCCCGTTTTCGCTCGGTGATGTCGTTATTGGTCTCCAGGATACCGACGGGCCGTCCGCGCTCGTCCTGCCGCAGGGACCACCGGCTCGCCACCGTGACCTGCGTTCCGTCTCGCTTGGTATGGACGAGCTCCCCCTCCCAGCGGCTGGTGCCGAGCAACTCCGACGTGATCTCTTCAAGTGGCAGAGGAAAGATCGTCCGCAGGAGTTGGCGCGTAACCTGGCCGAGCGCCTCCTCCTTGTTCCAACCGTACAGTTGCTCTGCGCCACGGTTCCAGAACGAAATCACGTCATTCATGTTGCGTACGAAGATCGTGTCGTGCGTGAGGTCGAGCAGCTGCGCCCGCTCACGCAGCGCCGCCTCCGCCCGCTTGCGATCGGTGACGTCCTGCACCGTGCCGAATATGCGGCGCGGGCGGCCCGACTCGTCCCTCGTCACGCTGCCCTGAACATGCACGACCCGCACCTCCCGATTGGGCCGAACCATGCGATATTCCACGTCATAGGAAAGGCCGCCGCGCAACGCATTCGCTCTTGACTGGACGGCGCGTTCCCGATCTTCCGGGTGAATCAACTCCTTCAAAGCTACACCGGTAATGTTTTCTTCCCGCGGCCGCAGGCCAAAGATCCGATAGGTTTCGTCCGACCAGGCGAACCGATTGGTGTCGAGATCATGGTCCCAATGGCCGACGTGGGCGATGCGCTGCGCTTCCTCGAGCTTGCCCTCGCTTTCTCGAAGATCGCGAAGTATCAGCAGTCCGGTCAGGGCGTCGCCCAATCTGCGGCCGACCGCCGCGAAAAGCCTCTCCTCCCCGGCTGTCCAAACCCGCGGATGTGAGCACTGGTGCAGGCCGAACATGTAGGGCTTGTCGACCTTGGGATGGACGGCCATGCCAATGAGCGACTGTATGCCGAAACGCTCCGCGAGCTGTGTCGGCACCGCCTTCTCGGAGCTGGAGTGGAATTGCACGGCACCAGCGGACTCCCTCGCGGTTTGGAACACGTTGGCGACCTCCGCATCCATCGGCAGATCGATGCCCAGGGCGAAGGCACCGGGAAAGCCCGGCCGGGTATGCTCCATCGTGGCGCGCCATGATGGCGCCTCCGGATCGCATGGGTAAACGAGCCAAGCGCGATCGCACGCGAAGATCGTCAGCACTGCGTCGAGCACGTCGCTGGTCATCTGCTTAAGGTCGCTCGTGCCCTGAATGGCCCGGTTGACCTTGTCCATGCTTTCCAACAGCCAGAGATTGGCCTCGCGTTCCCCGTCCGCTCGCTTGCGGTCTTCGCGCGTTCGCAGTGCCCTCACGCCGGAGGTGACGTCGTTCGCCAGATTGCTCCGCAGCCTTGTTACAGTGGAAGTCAGATATGATGCCAAATCAGCATAGAGCTTGATCTCGTCTTCCTCGAAAGGATCGTCTGCATCGGCGTAAAGAGTAAGTGCGCCATGCAGATCGAGAATACCCTGCGAGCCGGAGTCGGCAATCAATGGAAGCGCTAGACAGGCGTGATAACCAAGCGCATTCGCCTCATTGCGTCGGTGAGAAATATTTCGCTCTGTTCGGATGTCATCGACCTTGCAGAATCGGCGCGTGCGGATGGCCTCGCCGACGGGTCCTTGTCCCGTCTCCGTATTGCCCCAGGAAATCCTGACCCGTGCCAGACGGTCCTGACCGTCTCCTGCCTTTGCCATCGGCCGCACGGTCTGCTCGGGATCATCTTCGCAGTAGCCGATCCAGACCAAAGGAAGCTCAGCCGTCTCCGCCAGGATTTGGCAGATCGACTGCAGCAGCTCCTGCTCACCGCGCGCTTGGAAGAGCACACGGCCGCAACGAGAAAGACTCTGCAGGTTGCGGCTCAACCGCGTTGCGGCATTCTCAACCTGCCTGGACTTGCGCATCTCGGCCATGAGAGTCCAACCCTTACCGCACTCTGCTTCACCAGATCTTCAACCCATGGAGCGCAGATTTATTCGACACCAAGCGCTCTCGCAGCCAGCTGGGTGCCCGCAACACGGGCAGAAATCTTCGCGAATGCCGTGTTCCTTGACCTTGAGGTGTCGTCGCTGAACGGAGCAAAGCCGCAGTCGTCTGTCGTACCCAATTGACTAAGCGGGATGAACTCTGTCGCCTCGAGGGTGCGGTCTCTGACTTCTTCCGGCGATTCCACGCGTGGATCCATCACATCGATCACCCCGATGAAGACGCGCTGGTCGCTTTTCATATGTTCACTAACTATTTTCAGCACTTTTTTGCGGTCAGGCTCGCTTGCCAGCTGCATATAGAAGTTTCCCGCCTTGAGCTCGAACAAGTTGGGCAATAGCTCCGCATAGTCGACACCTGCACTATGGCTAGCGCCGCGGTCCGCGCCCGGACAGGTATGTATGCCAATTCGTTGTCGTTCTTCGTCCGAAAAGCGCTCCAGCAGCATGTTGTTCAATTCGATGAAGCTGCGCAGCAGACGCCGCGTTGGATCAAGCCTGATCGAAAGCCGGCCCTCCGTGAAGTCGATTTGTACTGCGTGAGCGCCCTTTTGCAGGCAGCGCCGAATCTCACCTTCCTGTTCGTTCAGGAGAGCTTCCAAGTAGTCTTCGCGCGAGTAACCGGGGATGCCCTGCTGAGGATACAAAAGGCTCAAAGCCGAGGGAGAGATGACCGCTTGTTTGACCGGCACGTGCGCGTGGCGTTGCGATATCTGCAGAAAGACGTCCGCCGAAGTCCGGTACCCGAATGGCCCTGCAGTCAATCGAGGAAACTGTCGGATGTGTCCATCAGCGAACGGGATCGGAATTCCGTCAGCCGCAATGTTCGCCAGACCGTGAATCGGGTAAGTGACAAAGCTGTCCTTCGCCTGTTCGCCGTCCGTGACTACGGGAGAGCCGGTCGCCTCGAAACGCGCAATGGTATCTTGAACGGCGGAGTCGTATTGCGAAAGTAAATCCGCCGTCGAGATATTGCCGGATTTGAACGCTCGCGCCGCATCGATCAGCGACGGCGGCCTTGGAATACTGCCTATGGGTTCAGTCGGGATTGCCATGATCGTAGCACTCCCTGGATCAATGCGCCGATGTTAGCCCAGAGGCTCAGTCCCACGTGTTGAGTGATCCGATGCGGCCGATCACTGGTCCTCGTTGGGGCAACAACGATGGTTACCGCGTTAGCCCCCTCTCGGGGCACGATGAGACGCACAACGCCTGAATAAAGCACACGCATTTTCGTCATTCAACACGCAGGCTGGCAGCGCGGCATTCTAATCGGTCACCTCGGGTCTGAGGCTATCCGTGAGCCTGACCGGCAAAACGAACTGGAACCGTGCTCCATTCTTGCCGTCCGACGAGGCCGAAAGTTTGCCGCCGTGACGTTCGACGATCAGGCGGCAAATGGCCAGTCCTAATCCCATTCCATCTGACTTTGCGGTGATGAATGGATCAAATATGCTGTTCAGCCGTCCTGGATTGACCCCAGGTCCGGTATCTTCCACGGCGACGATTATTGCGTCGGGACCGTGACTCTTCGTTATCACCCGGAGCACGCGACTTCGATCCGTCGTGTTATCCATCGATTCGATCGCGTTGTGGATCAAGTTGAAGAAGACCTGTCGCAATTGATTCCGATGGCCGTCGACACGCTGCAGCTCGGACGCAAGTTCGGTTTCGGCCGTAACGCCATGGTCCGTCAGCTCTTCGCGCATCGACTGCAGGACGTCGAGTACGATCTCGTTGACGACGGTCGGTTCTCGTTTCTGGTCGACTCTCCGGAACAAGGCGCGGATCGTGTCGAATACTTCGCTGACGCGATGGCAATCACCCATCACTTGATTCAGTATTGTCCGCACCTCGTCGATGTCCAGTGGCACCCTTTCCAGAAATCGCAGTGCGGCGGCGCCGTTGGTCGCGATGGCTGCGAGCGGCTGGCGCACTTCATGAGCAATCGAAGCCGTAACCACCTCGATGTTCATCAGCTTGTTGTCTCGTTCGCCTTCCAGCGTGATGACGGCTTCTCGCAGTGCTAATTCGGTCCGTCGAAGGTCGGTAATGTCGGTCGAGATGCCGCACATCCCTTCGACTTTGCCGTCGGTTGAAATGAGGGGCACCTTCTTGGCAAGGTAAAGCCTTTGACCCGAAGGTCCCATCAACCGCTCTTCGACCTCCGTCAGCTTGCCCGTCATCATTGCGGCGAGGTCGTTGGTCCGATTCTGCTCGGCCATTTCCCTCGGGAACAGCTCGAGGTCCGTCCTGCCGAGTACCTGCTCGCGCGTCACGTTGTGCGTGACCTCCATCTCGTGGTTGAGGTAGATGTACCGGCCGTCCTTGCGTTTGGCGTAGATATTCGCAGCGCTGTTTTCCAGAATGGTTTCCAACAGCTGACGATTTTCTCTCAGCGTCTCATAGAGAGTTTCGATCCGTCGCCTGACATCCACGACGCGCCTTCGCGCCTGCGAATTCGGAAGCTCCGCCTCGAGGGCGTCGATTTCGCGCGTCAGCTCGACATAGAGTTCTTCGACTTCTGTTCGGGACATTGGGTTGCCTACGGGCTCGCGACCTGAGGCCCGATCATTGATCGGTCGTTCGTCTTTTATCACAGCGAAACAATGAGTTCCAAGATGTGGTCCGTTGGTCGTGCGGCGATTTTGAGCGCGCGGTCACGACGTATCCCTTTCGTGCAATGGCAGAGTGAACTGAAATGTCGCGCCCGGCCCAGCATTGTTAGCCGCCGACAACCGCCCTCCGTGTGCCTCGATGATCGAGCGGCAGATCGACAGTCCCATTCCCATGCCGCTGGCTTTGGTCGTGAAGAAGGCATTGAAGAGCCGATCCGCGTCCTCGGCGGAGATTCCGACACCGCAGTCCTTCACCGCAACCAGGATCTGGTGTGCTTCGGTCTGGTAGGTTCGAATAGCCAATTCCCGTGGCCGGTCCATGACCGCTTGCATCGCTTCGATGCCGTTGATCACCAGATTGATGATCACCTGCTGCAGCTGGACGCGATCGGCAAGGACCATGGGCAGAGTCGGCGCAAGCTCCATTCGCAGCGACACGTGGTGGCTGAGCAGTTCACGCTGCACCAAGGCAATGCCGTCGCTAACGAGGTCATTGATGTCGAGCGGCGCCTTCTGAGTGTCGGATTGTTTGAGTAGCCCACGGATGCGCTGGATCACCTCGCCCGCGCGCCTGCCGTCCTTGATGATCCACTCCACGGAGCTGCGCACCCCCTCAAGGTCGGGAGTTTCGCGGTCGAGCCAGCGCAGGCAGGCCCCGGCGTTGGCAAGGACGGCGGTCAGCGGCTGGTTGACTTCGTGGGCGATCGAGGCGGTCAGCTCTCCCAGCGTCGTTACGCGCGTGACGTGAGCAAGTTCCGCTTGCGCTTCGCGGTATCGCCGCTCGCTCTCTCGCAGGCTCTGCTCGGCCTCCCTGCGCTCGGTCAAATCGAGCACAAAGCAGACGCCCTGGTCGCGGGAGCCGTCGAAAGCCGCCGGGCCGACAAGGACGGGCACGCGGCTGCCGTCGTTCCGTAAGTACTCCTTCTCGTAAGCTTTGCAGCTTCCCGTCGCCCTGAGCTCTGCCACGGCCCGTTCGTCAGCGTCATGCCATTCGGTGGGCGTCAGCTCGGTCCAGCGCAGACGACCCGAAACGATATCGTCGCGGCTATGCCCCACCATGTGGAGAAAGGCCTCGTTGGCCTCGATAACGCGACCATCAAAGTCGAAGATCGAGATCCCGATGATGTTGGAATCGACCAGGCGCCGGACCTTCGCCTCACGCTCCTGAAGATCGCTGTAAAGACGGGTGTTCTCCAGCGAGATCGCCGCTTGCGCCGCCAGCAGTTCCAGGATCGCGATTCGATCCGGCGGGAACGCGTACGAACTCAGCGTGTTCTCGAGGTAGAGCAACGCCGTCAACCGTCCTTGTTTGATCAGCGGCAGGCAGAGGATCGACCTCGCTGCTCGGCCGCGCAGATAATCGTCCTCGGAGAAGGTGTTGGGTTTGGAGGCATCGTCGAGAATCACGCTTTCGCGCGTGCGGATGACATAGCGGATGAGGGATTCGGGACAAGTGACGCCGGTGATCGGTTTTTGGCACAGCACGACTTCAATCTGATCGCCGGCGGCCTTCGCCTCTGCCTGAATCAAGTGGTCATCCTCTGCCGGCAGTATCAGAAGCCCGCGATCCGCGCCCGCATTCTCGAGCGCGATCGTCATCAGCCGTTCGATCAGCTTGGATAAGACGATCTCGCTGGACACGGCCTGAGAGGCTTTGACGACGGTCGCTACATCGAGCTGGACCGAGGAGCCGATGTTCGCTGTGGGACCCTGCGCCTCCGCAGCGGCCAAACTCGGATGAAGCCGATCGAGTTGCCTCACCTTGCCATCGGCCCCCCAGCGGAGATAGCCGTAGCGGGCATCCTGCAAATACACGCGGGCAATCTTCTCGAAGCCACGCGCCGCATAGAAGCGGGAAGCGACTTCATTGGCGAGCGCCTCGTTGTGAATAAATCCGTTTGCGCGGGCCGAGTGGATGGCCTGCTCGTAGAGGCGTTCGGCATCGAGCTCCCGGCCTTCGAGCCGCGCAATCTCGGCGCCGACCAGCGCGGCGCGGTTCTCGAAATTGTCCGGGCAATTCGCCGCCCAGAGCTGGAGCTGCTTGTGATGCGCGGCGACGGCGTCCAGATGCTGCTGCCGCTCGCCGGCTGCCGCAGAATCGCAGGACGCGGCATGAGACAGCGCTCCGTAAAGCCGATGTTCCGCCGTTTCCAGCTGTGAGCCCGAGGTCCACAACAGCCGTTCTGCTCTGGACGCGGCCTCGAGGGCCGACGCGTAGTCGCCGGCAAAGAAGCGTGCTTGCAGCTTGCGAATCCAGTAGAAGCACTCGCCAAATGCCAAATCCGGATTTTCTGAAAAACGACGCTCGATCCGAGCCTCATCAAACTGCTCATCGTCGAAGCAGCCGAATGTCGGCGTCAAGCCGCGCAACGTCCGGATCAAACCGAGCTGCGAGCTGGTGAAGTCGATGACAAGTCCGAACCGCATCTTCTGCGCGAACGCGAGGCCATGCTCGGCTTCGCGTTCCGCATCGGCAAGCGGATCGCCCGCCGCCAGAAGGTTCGTGTTCAACTGGTTGCAGCAGTAGGCAGCGTAATTGAGATCGCCAACCTTGTTTGCCGCCTCAAACGCGCGGCGCACCAGATCGCGGCCGGCCCGGACATGTCTGGTCCAGGGCAGAA
>JBBWZU010000734.1:0-3139 GCA_039649225.1 Hyphomicrobiales bacterium
GGGCCTGGCTCTACGGCTATTATGCCGACCAGGACGCCGATCCGGTGGTGGATTTCGCCAAGCTCACCGCGCAGGGCACCAAGCTCGCCGAGGCCTGCAAGGCCGCCCCGACCAAGGACATCATCTCCGTCGCCGAGGGAATCTACGAGGCGAAGTAGCGGCGCTGCTTGCTCGCCTCACTGGCTGGCGAGCGGAACGATCACTTAAAAAAAGCTACATCGCCATCGCGCCGTGGTCGATGAAGAATGGTCGCCGCGACCGGCAGCAAGCGTCACCAATCCCGCCAACTGCCGATTTCGTCAGACAGCGCCTCCTCTCGGAAAGCCGACAATAAGGTGTATCGGGCGCACCGGATATGATTGCGCTCTTGCAGTTCGGGCAATGGCGGCGAAAACGGCGCCAACCCCTGCCAGGCTCAGAAACCGGCGGCGAGGACGATGCATACTGATCGAAGTCTCCTGAGACTCGACAGGTCAAACCAGCTTTTCAATCAGCCCGGACTCATACCCTTGGCCTTGATCGCCGAGATTGCAGCCGGCGATCTTAGAAACACGATAAGATCACGCGCCGCTTGCGGGTTCGGCGAGTTGGCGGCGGCTGCCGCAGTGAAGACGATGTACGACTGGATGTCTTCGGGAATTGGGCCAACGAGTTGCGCGCCCGGAACCGAAAGGATGTTCGGGATCACGATAATACCCAGCTCGACATCGCCGGCCGCCACAGCTTCGGAAACCGATTCCGTCGCCGGCTTCACGGTTTTTGCCGCAAGCGCGTCGGCAATGCCCATGCGGGCGAACAAGCGATCGAGATGGATCGTGCTGGCGCCTTCCTTGAGGTACGTGATGGATTTGGCCGCAAGCAGCGTCTGCCTGAATGCCTCGACCGTACTGATATCCGGCATTTGAGCGCCGCGCCGGACCGCAACGCCAATTCCAGCCTTCATGATATCCGTGCGCGCATCGGCTGCGAGTTTGCCTTGTCTGATCAGCTCTTCCGCCTGAAAGTCGACCAGAACGGCCAGATCGAAAGGCTCTCCGGCTTCAATCCTTCGCTTCATCACGGCGGCGACATCGGTGACCACGATCAGCCGATGACCTGTCGCCCGCTCGAATTGCGGACCTATGTCCTCGACGATCATCTTGGTCACCCGCGAACCGAAAATCTTTATCTCGGCGCTGGACGCAGGACTTGAGGCGATGATGACGAGCCCGGCCGCCACGCCAATGCAAGAGCGAGTTGTCCTGATGCCGGTGGCGAGGGCGAGCGAAATTGCGGCGCGCAGCGCCGTCAGGATCCATGACATCGTTTTCTCCCAAGTTTTTTTACTTCGCTTCAGACAAATGAAATCGCTTCAGCCATCTCCAGGATTCGCCGGATTTCGATCAGGGCGCGCTCGAGGCCCGCTTCGGTGGCGGGCGCACCAAGACAAAGACGAACGCCGAGACCTTCGTTTTCCATTCGCCGCAAGGTGCCGGGAGGCGCGAGTGTAATGCCGGCCTGGGCGGCCTGCGCAATCAGCGCCGCGAGTGTGCGGCCCGCAGGCAATGGCAGCCAGGTATGAAATCCCGGCGCCACGGGTGCGGCCGGCAACCATTCCTTTAATACACGCCGGGCGATGGCATCGCGAAGGACGGCCTTGTCGCGCTTGAGCTTGGCCTGCCGGGCAAGGCCGCCATTGTGAATCAGCCGCGCCACCACCTCGGCCATGACAGGCACGGCCATCCAGCCGGTGGCGCGCAGCGCATTGATAGCGCGATCGCGAAACGCCTCCGGCGCGGTCATCGCGGCGATGCGCAGGCCCGGCGCCAGGCATTTTGCGAAGCTGACGATGGTGAAGCTGCGCTCTGGAATAAGTTTTGAGATGGGCGCCAAAGGTGGCGTCAGCAGATAGCCGTAGGCGTCGTCCTCCAAGAGATGGGCGTCATGACGGCGAACGATCTCGGCGATGGCCTGCCGTCGTGCCGGCGGCATGACCGACCCTGTCGGGGTCTGTAGCGTCGGCATGCAATAGAGCACGCGCGCCCCCGTCTCGGTAAACGCGCGATCGAGATTTTCCGGAATCAGCCCGGATGTATCGGTTGCAACGCCATGGAGGCGATAACCGCATTGCGCCGAGAGCGCGAGCATGCCGGAATAGCTGTAGCTCTCGGTCAGAACGGTGTCGTTGGGCGCGGCGACCATGCCGAGCGCGATCGACAGAGCGTGCTGACCGCCGTGGGTGATGAAGAGGTGATCGGCATCAGCGGTCACGCCGAGCGACGCCAGCCATAGGACCATCGCGTCGCGGTGCCGGCGCAAACCTTGATGCGGCAGATATCCGAGCAGGTTCGAAATCTCGCCATCGGCGACGATCTCGGCGAGCACCGCGGCAATGACATCGTCTTCGCCGGTGTAGGGCGGAACATTCAGCGCCAGGTTGATCGTTGCTTCCGGCGGGCCGAGGCTGCGGGCCTCGGGCCGTCGTCTTTGCACGAAGGTGCCGCGTCCTACTTCGCCCGAAATCAAACCGCGCTGTTCGGCACCCGCATAGGCCTTTGAAATGGTCCCGACGCTGAGGGCGAGCCGCTGCGCCATGTCGCGCTGCGGCAACAATCGCATGCCGGGTTTGACGCGGCCCGAGGCTATATCGGCTTCCAGCGCGGAAACGAAGGCGAGATAGCGTGGCCCGGGAAGCGAAGCGAGGCTGGGGACCCAGTCGGTCATTTCTCGTTATCCGCGAAGACGTATCGGCAGGACCATGGCGGGCACTTCCGTTGAGTAGTACAATTTTAGGATTGTCGCAATGTTTGATGCGGATACGCGGGTCGCCCGGGTATATTCTTGGCTATCGGTGGATACCATGTCCGCAAGTAGCTGTTTTGAATGACAGTCCTTGCGTGGGTCGACCGCTTCATTTGTTCGATTGAACCAGCTCAATCGCACGGCCCTGCCCAATTGCCTCAGTTTATGTTTGACAGTTTCCGCCGCCGGCTTCTATCGTTTCTGCCAAGGCAGCGGCCTCTCACAAGCTGCCGGTCAAAACCGGGAGCGCGCGTTGATTGACGAAATTCGATCGCCAGTTTCGATCGCCGGCGGGCCGCTGGGCTAGCGGATGAAACCTGCACCTTTCGAATATGTCAGACCTGTCACGCTCGCCGAA
>JBBWZU010000737.1:0-27483 GCA_039649225.1 Hyphomicrobiales bacterium
TTCTATGAGAAATGCGGGTGGGTGATGGCGCGCGAGGCCGTGAACCGGCTGGAGACGCCGGCGGGCGTGTTCGAGCTCGCGATCTGGCGCTACGAGAAGGCGGTGCGGCCGACCTAAAGCATGGTGCGTTCATCCGGCCTATGGCGAGCGGGCCGCTGCGGTCGTGTGAGGCAGGTCGGTAGAATCATAAGGCGGAATGTTGGGGTTCGTTACATTCTGTGTGCCCGACAGGGCAACCTTGCGCCTCTCCTCATGTTGACTCGTCACAACAGAGGAGAACGCCATGAAGACCTTGACCCTGACGCTCGCCGCGGCGCTGCTTGCGGTTCCGGCCCTCAGCGCCGCGCAGACCGGCGGCAACAAGATGTCCGGTCCCGGCCAATCCGAATATGCGCCGGGCCAGCGCGCCCAGACCAAGGGTTCGGCGAAAGACTACGCACCGGGCCAGCGCATGCACCAGAAGGATGTGAAAAGCCAGCCGGGCGCTTCCGAATATGCGCCGGGTCATCTGCCGAACAAGGACGTGAAGAAGTAGGAAGGTCTGAGCCGAACGTAAATCCGTCGCGCGCCACGTGGCGGATTTTTTCCATCGGCCGCTCGCCGCCGCCGTGGAACCCGGAACATTCCCTCTGACCGCGTGTTGATCGGCCATTATCAACAAGGAGGAAAGCATGCGCACGACATGGCTGAAGACCACGACAGTGCTGGCGCTGCTGACGGTTCCGGTTGCCGCCTACGCACAGGGAACCGTTCGCGGTGCCGAGGAGGGCGTCCGTGAAGGCGGCCGTGCCGGGGGTCCGGTCGGAGCGATCGTCGGTGGCGCCGTCGGTGCCGCAACCGGAACCGTGGGCGGCATTCTCGGTGTGGATGACCGTCCGCGCTTTCGCGAATACGCCTATCGTGAGCGCCGGCCCTCCTACCGCTATGAAGGCGACATCCGCGTCGGTGCCGTGCTGCCCGCGCGCGGCGTGCAATATTATGAAGTCCCGCGCGAATATCACGTGCGGCCCGGCTATCGTTACACCTACGTGAACGAACGGCCGGTGATCGTGGAGCCGCGCACCCGTCGCATCGTCGAAATCATCGACTGATCGCGGACAACGGCCCGGTCTGAACATCCGCCGCGCCTCTGGTGCGGCGGATTTTTGCTGTGCGAATGCGTTGCTATGACCAGAAGCTCCGTCATGCCCGGACTCGTTCCGGGCATCCACGTCTTTCTTGCCGGCGCGTAGGGCGCAATAGCGAAGCGTATTGCGCCGGCTTATCGGCGGATTGCGCCGCGCCAATCCGCCCTACAGGCTAGGTTCGTAGCCCGCATGGAGCGAAGCGCAATGCGGGGGAGAACAAGCGGCAGGCTCAGGACCCCGGATTTCGCTGCGCTTCATCCGGGCTACGCTGCTCCGTCATGCCCGGACTTGTTCCGGGCATCCGCGCCTTCCTTGTTGGCTTTTACGCAGTAAGACGTGGATGGCCGCGACAAGCGCAGCCATGACGGGTCGTCGGTTATGAGCCCATTTGCCAACGAACTGATCGCCAGCCTGAAGCAGGCGGCGGCGCATGCGAAGGGCCGCAAGGTGCGCGGCATGCGTGTCACCACGGTCGAGATGCCGGACGTGAAGAGTCGTAACCCGCATGGAGCGACTTGTCCGCCGTAGCTCGAAGAGCGAAGGCGGAAGCGCAATGCGGCGGAGAATCAAGCGGCAGGCTTGGAGACCCCGGATTTCGCTGCGCTCCATCCGGGCTACGTCACTTCACCATCGCGAAGCATCATTTCGGCGCCTTTCCTTGTGTTTAGAAACTGCCTAAATAGCGCAACGCGGCGCGCCGCCTTCCATCGAGACCCATCATGAACGCCCCCCTGACGTCCCACCCGCTCCCTCCGTACCGTCACACGCCGCTGTTTCCGCTCGGCAAGGACACAACCACCTACCGTAAGATCACCGCGGAGGGCGTGCGGGTCGAGACCATCATGGACAAAGAGGTGCTGGTCGTCGCGCATGAGGCGATGAAGGCGCTCTCCGAGGCCGCATTCACCGACATCAATCATCTGCTGCGGCCGGGGCATCTGGCCAGCCTGAAATCGATCGTCGAGGACCCGGAGGCAAGCGACAACGACAAGTTCGTCGCCTTCGACTTTTTGAAGAACGCCAATATCGCGGCCGGCGGCGTGCTGCCGATGTGCCAGGACACCGGCACGGCGATCATCATGGGCAAGAAGGGGCGCCTGGTCTGGACCGAGGGTGACGACGAAGCCGCGCTCGCCGAAGGCGCGCGCGATGCGTACCTGAAGCGCAACTTGCGCTATTCGCAGCTCGCGCCGATCAGCATGTTCGAGGAGAAGAACACCAAGTCGAACATGCCCGCGCAGGTCGAGATCTACGCGGAGGGTGAGGAGGGTTACAAGTTCCTGTTCGTCGCCAAAGGCGGCGGCTCGGCCAACAAGGCGTTCTTGTTCCAGGCGACGCCCTCGATCCTGACGCATGACCGCATGGTGGCGTTCCTGAAGGAGAAGGTGCTGACCCTCGGCACCGCGGCGTGTCCGCCCTATCATCTGGCGATCGTCATCGGCGGCACCTCGGCCGAGCTGACGATGAAGACCGTCAAGCTTGCATCCACCAAGTATCTCGACAACTTGCCGACGCAAGGATCGGAAGACGGCCACGCCTTCCGCGATCTTGCGATGGAAGCCGAGGTCCTCAAGATGACGCAGAGCCTCGGCGTCGGCGCGCAGTTCGGCGGAAAATATTTCTGCCACGACGTGCGCGTGATCCGCCTTCCGCGGCATGGCGCGAGCCTGCCGATCGGGCTTGGCGTGTCATGCTCGGCGGACCGGCAGGCGCTGGGCAAGATTACGCGCGACGGCGTGTTCCTGGAAGAGCTGGAGCACAATCCCGCGAAGTACTTGCCAGAGGTCGCGACCGACAGGCTCGGCGGCGAGGTGGTGCAGGTCGACCTCAACCGGCCGATGCGGGAGATTCTGGCAGCGCTGAGCCAATATCCGGTGAAGACGCGGCTCTCGCTCAGCGGCCCGATGATCGTGGCGCGCGATCTCGCGCATGCCAAGCTGCGCGAGCGGCTCGAGGCCGGGCAGGGGCTGCCCGACTATGTGAAGAACCATCCGATCTATTATGCGGGACCCGCCAAGACCCCCGACGGCTACGCCTCCGGCGCGTTCGGGCCGACCACGGCCGGGCGGATGGATAGCTACATTGACGCGTTCCAGGCGGCGGGCGGCTCGATGATCTCGGTCGCCAAGGGCAACCGCTCGCCGCAGGTGCGCGAAGCCTGCGCCAAGCATGGCGGGTTTTATCTCGCCAGCATCGGTGGCACGGCGGCCAATCTGGCCGAGCACTGCATCAAGAAGGTCGAGGTGCTGGAATATCCCGAGCTCGGCATGGAGGCGATCTGGCGCATCGAGGTGGTGGACTTTCCCGCCTTCATCGTGATCGACGACAAGGGCAACGACTTCTTCAAGGCGCTGAATTTGGGGTGACGCGATGCGTGCAGTCGTCGTTGCGTTGCTGGGTGTCGTGATGGCCGCGCCGGTCCTCGCGCAATCGCTGCCGCCGCTTCCCGAGTTGAAGTTCGCCGAGATTACCGCGCGCGAAAAATATCTCGGCGATCGCTGGAGCTATATGGAGGCTGGGCGCGCGGGTGCGCCGCCGCTGGTGCTTCTGCACGGTGTCGGTGCCAATGCGACTCACTGGCGCTATCAGCTTGCCGGCCTGTCAGATGCGTTTCATGTCGTGGCCTGGAATGCGCCCGGTTACATTCTGTCGGATGCCTTCAAAACCGAATGGCCGGGCTGCCGCGACTATGCGGACGCGCTCGCGGATTTCCTTGGCGCGTTGAAGCTCGATCGCGTGAATATCGTCGGCAATTCGTTCGGCACGCGCGTCGCGCAATGCTTCGCGCTGCATTATCCGGGTCGCGTGATCCGGATGGCCATGACCGGGACCGGGATTGGGCCGAAAGGCATGGCTGAGGACGAGAAACAGAAGATCGTCGCCACGCGCGAGGCGCAGATCGCCAAAGGCGGTTACGGTTTCGGCGCGCGCGTCGATGCGCTGCTGGCCAAGGGAGCTTCGCCGCAGACCAGGGCGATAGTCGCGGACGTGCTGCGCGCGACCAATCCGCGCGGCTTCATGCATGGCGTCAAGCTTGGGCTCGCCGACGGCTATGATCCCGCGGCCGTTGCGGCGAAAATCACCGTGCCGGTGCTGATGATTTCGGGGATCGAGGACCGCGTGAACCCGATCGACAAGAACGCGGCCGTGCTCGCCAAGGCGATGCCGAAGGCCGGGCTCGAGATCCTGGAAGGCGCCGGGCATTTGCCCGAGATCGAGTTGCCCGAAAAGGTCAACGGCCTGCTGCGCGCGTTTTTTGCGGAATAGAATTAGGCACGATGCGTAGGGCGGGCAAAGGCGCGCACTTGCGCTCCGTGCCCGCCGCACAACACGCGGGCACGCTTCGCTTTGCCCGCCCTACGAGTTCGCACGTACCTCCGGATGAGGGCTCACTTTGAGCCGCGCGGCCCGATCCGCACTGGCGCATTGTCCATTTTGCCGCCGGCGTAACGCGGCAGCGTGTCGGCGGTCTCGAACCAGGGAAGTTGCTCGTCGACATAGACGTGAAAAGCCGGGACGACAGCTGCCGGATCGTCCAGCGTGCCGACGTAGAGATCGACCTGCGCGTGGCGATCCGACACATAGGTCATCGGCGCGCCGCAACGGCCGCAATGGGTGCGCGTGACGCCGGGCGAGGAGGCGTAAGCAACCGGCTCGCCCTTGGTGAACTTGAAGCGATCGGCGGCAACGCAAACGAATGTCGCGATCGGCGCGGAGGAATGCCGGCGGCAGCTCTCGCAATGGCAATGCAGGATCTCGATCGGCGCGCCGCGGTACGCATAGCGAATGTCGCCGCAAAGACAGCGGCCGGTGACCGGTTTGTCTTCAGTTTTATCGTGGGCATCAGTCATGGCTCAACGATAGAACATGAGCGATGCCGCCGGGAAGATGCCCTATTGCTTGGCAAACGCCGGATCATTGTCCGCGCCCGCGCGCGGCTTCCAGTCGAGCGTGTAGTATTCGCCGCGGTTGCGCGCCCAGGGATCGAAGGCGTTGATGACGCTTTTCAGTTCGTCCTTGAGCTCGGGCATCGTGCGCAGCAGCACGCGCTTCATCGGCAGCACCTCCTGCTCGTGGCCGTTCGGCGTGCCGTCCTCCATTTTGGTGCCGTCCGGCCCATTGTTCATCACCCAGTCGACGCCGAACTGGGTATAGAATTCGGGACGGAAGCTGGAGGTAAAGAACCGATCGCTGAACAGCCGGCGCGAAGCGTTGATGATGAAGATCTGGAACTGCGTCTCGGAAATCGCATAGCCGTGCGGACGCACCGGCTCGCCGAGGAAGCCGACCGTGATGTCGACGTCTTCCACATTGTCGACCATGCTGCCATCCGGATGACCGAGGCAGTCGGTGACCGGCTTGGTCTCCGCCTCGCGCAGCACCGTTGCCTGCCTGACGATCATGCGTTGCGCCGCCGTGATCACTTTTCGGTCGTCGCATTTGTGCTGGCCGTAGACCTCGCGCAGCGTTTTGGCGATGTCCTGTTGCTGCTTGAGCGCGGCGGACTCCGCCGGCAGCGAATGGTCGACGAAATCATCGAAGCTGGTGAGCTGCCGCAGCCCGATCTGGCGGCGGAATTCATTGAAGCGCGGCACGCCATGCTCGCGGTCGCGGATGATGTCGAGCGCCGCGATGTCGATCGTGGTGTCGAGCCGCGGGCGCAGGTCGAGATTCTGCAGGAACTGCGGATGATTGCGCAGCTCGAGGAGGCCGAGCCGCTGGCGGCCGAACGACAGTGCCCAGTTGGACAGTCCGCCCTCACGCATCTTGGCCGTCGCCTTGGCGCGGAAGGTGTCGATGACCGGAACATGTTTTGCGATTTTGTTCGGATCGATGAGGTCGCGGAACTCGATCATGTCGGGCACCAGCGGATGCAGCCGGTAGACAGAGATGAATTCCTCGGGAAAGTTGAACGGCACGCCGAAATGATTGACGCCGGCCATTATCTCCTGCGGATAGGCGCGGTCGCTCCCCGTGCCGAAAATGCCGGGGCCGGCCGCGAACGCCGAATAGAGCTGGGTATGCAGCTTGGCGTCGTTCGAGCGCGCGAGCTTGGCGACGATCCGCTTCGTCACCTCGGAGGCGAGCGGATTGTCGCGGAACAGGCCGGACCAGTTGGAGTTCATCGCCGTGTAGAGCGGCTCGTCATAGAGGAGCTGCGGCGTCCACTCGATGGTGTGGATTTTCGCGATCTCCGCCGCGACGATCAGGCGCGCGATCTCGAACAGCTGGTCGTCGGTGACTTGCGCATAGGTGATCTTCTGCGCCGGCTGCTCCGGGTCGCGCAGTCCGGAATCCGCATCCGGGTTATCCCGCTTCAGCTTGCGGAATTCATTCACGATGATGTTGTGCTCGCGCACGAACACGGTGTGCAGGAACGACATCCCGATCGACCAGTTGTCCGGATTGGCCACGGCCTCCTGTCCGGCCCATTCGGGCCGGATCGGATCGCAGCCCGTAGCGGACGTGCCCGGCGCGCAGGCCGCGCCGAACTCCGGCAAATAGCCAAGCGCATCGCCGGCGGCGCCGGTGTGCGCGTTGACCAGTTGCAGCTTGGCCGGATCGGCGGGGTCGCGGCGCATGCGCCGGCGCGACGTGTCGTCATAGCCGTAGATCTGCGAGGCGTCCCACCAGGCGGTATTGAGATTGCGCGAGGTGCCGGGCGAGCGCTTCATGGCGCTCTTGCCGTCGACCTTGAAGGTGCCGGGCGCGCCTTTCTCGGCGATCAGCGCGGCCTCCATCTTGTCGTCGGGACGGCAGCCGAGCTCGGCGGCGCGCGCCGGCGTCATCGGCTGCTCGACGTTGTTCACGCGTTCGCTGGCGCAGCCGAGATTGCTCATGATGCGCGTATCGTTGCGCGCGTCCTGCATGTGGTTGAACCAGTCATGCGTCATGAACTGGATCCAGTATGCGGCAATGACGTTGAAGAACGGCGCCTTCTTGTAGGCGCAGTCGCTGTCGGCGCCGGCGCCATGACCCTGATTGCAGTTCGGCATGCCGGTCTGATCGCGCGTGAACAGCTTGCGGCTGATCACCTGCGGGTCGGGCTTGAGCAGCGCGAGGCGGTCGCCATGGCGATTCTTGGCGAGCGGATCGAGGCCGAGTTCCGGATAGGTCGATTCGAACTGGGCGTTGCGCCCGAACAATTGCCCGACCGAGCCCATCGCCGGATTGTCGATATCATTGCAGATGCCGGTCAGCGTGCGGAAGCGCACCAGCGGCCCCTTGCACTGTTGTGATCCGTCATCCGCCCGCACGTCGCGGAAGTTCGGATGCTCCGGCGGCAGCCGCATCTCCCTCCAGACCTTCAGCAGCGGGCCCTCCCGGCGATCGAGGCCGCTGCCGCGCCCACTCACATATTGCTGGTAGGTCTTGTTGTCGAACAGATTGAACTTGATCAGCTCCATGCGCTGGTATTCGAGATCCATCAGCGAGCCGTCGAGGCCGCGCGTGTTGCGGTCGAGCAAATGCCGCAGCAGCGGCGGGATCGGCAGCAGCGTGCCGTCGCTCTTCTCCGAGCGCGACGATTTGTCGGCCGTCGCCCAGTAGTTCGACCAGTCGACCCAGGGCGTGCCGCGCGCCGCCACGGCATTTTCGCCGCCGCGGCAGCGCGCCACCGCATCGAAGCTCACTTTGCCTTCGAAGCGCTTGGCGCGTTCCTTCGCGAGCGGGCGCGGCCCGTGCGCCAGGATCTCCAGGCACGCCTTGACGATCTCGGCGTCGCTGTCCCCGCCATGGACTGGGCTCGCGCCGAGCGTGCCGATCAAGGCCGCCGCGATAGCGAGACATTGCAAGCCTGTGCGCATGTCGTCCTCTCCAGGTCAACGGCCATGCGGGTGGCCGAGCAATCACATCATAGGTCCGCTTCTAGGACAGAAACAATCAAACCGGGAATCAATTTTGGATCGATATTGGATCGATTGATGTGAACTTTCTGACTTTGTTTGTGGCGGAATTTGGTATGGCGCATATTGGATAAGAACGTTGTGGCGCTGACCTGCGCCATCGCCTAAGAACAGCGCGCCGGAGTGGAACCGGATCGGAGTCTTCATGCGCATTCGTGGTTTCGTTGCGGGCGTGTTGCTCGCCGCATTTGTCTGCGGGACCGCCCAGGCGGATTGCCGCGAGGATCTGGTCAAGGTCGATCAGAACTTCAATCGCACGCGTTCGGACTTGCAAAAGGCCGTGGCCGCAACGCCGCCGGTGAAATGCGCGGCCTACCGCCGGCATGTCGCCTCGCTGACCGAGGTGCGCAAGGTGTTCGCCCGCTGCGACACCAGTGCGAGCAAAGAGGCCAATGCGGCACAGACCGGTGTGACGCTCGCCGCGTTCACCAAGCAGATGCAGGAGAACTGCAGGAAGTAGCGTTCGCTTCAAGCCGGCCGGAACGGCCAGAACAGTGCGATCAGCGGCACGCCCGCGAGCAGCACCATGATCGAAAGCGGCAGGCCGAGCTTCCAGTAGTCGCCGAAGCGATAGCCGCCCGGGCCCATCACCAGCGTGTTGCACTGGTGGCCGATCGGGGTGAGGAAGTCGCACGCCGCGCCGATTGCGACCGCCATCAGGAACGGATCGGGGCTGTAGCCGAGCGATTTGGCGAAGGTCGCGGCGATCGGCGCCATGACCAAAACGGTCGCCGCATTGTTGAGGAACGGCGTTACCGCCATCGCGGCGAGCATCATCAGGCCGAGCGCGCCGATCGGCGGCAGATGGCTGGCGGCCTGCGACAGCAGGCCGGCGATCAGGTCGGTGCCGCCGGTCGAGCGCAGCGTGTCGGCGACCGGGATCAGCGCGCCGAGCATGACCAGGATCGGCCAGTCGACCGCCGCGTAGGCCTCGCGCAGTGAGAGCGAGCCGATCAGCAGCAGGACCACGGCGGCGCCGAAGAACGCGACCGAGACCGAAATCATATTCGCGGCGAGCAGCGCCATCGCGGCGGCGAGCACCAGGATCGGCAGCAGGCTGCGCCCGCCGCGGCCGAGCCGCATGTTGCGCCCGGCAAGCGGCAGGCAGCGCAGTTCGCCCAGCATTTCCGGCATGGTGGAAAGATCGCCTTGCAGCACGACGACGTCGCCGGGCTGCAGCTTCACGGCGCGCATGCGCTGCGTGATGCGGCGCCCGGCGCGGCTCACCGCGAGCAGCGAGACGTCGTAGCGGTCGTAGAGCTTCACCTGCGCCACGGTCTTGTCGACGAGCGGCGAATCCTGCGCGACCACGGCCTCCATCACGCCGACCTGATCGCTCGGTGTATCCTTGTCCCTGCCCTTGGCATCGTGCACCAGCTTGAGACCGGCGCGGCCGACGACCCGTTCGAGCGCTTCCGGCTCGCCTTCCAGCAGCAGGATATCGCCTGCCTTCAACTCGGCGCTGCCGCCTGGCGCATGGCGCCGCCCGCGCCCGCGCACGATCATGATGACCTCGACCTCGTCCTCGCTCATGGTTTCCAGATCGGCCACGGTCTTGCCGGCGAGCGCCGAGCCCTCCGGCACGTCGACCTCGGTGGTGTAGCCTTCGAGATTGAACGCGGCCTCGATCGTGGCGGCGGCCTTGCGTTTGCGCGGCAGCAGCCGCCAGCCGAAGGCGAGGAAGATCACGCCGGCGATCGCGAGCCCGAAGCCGACCGGCGCGAAATCGAACATCCGAAACGGCTCGCCGACGATCTCGGCGCGCACGCGCGACACGATGATGTTCGGCGAAGTGCCGATCAGCGTCACGATGCCGCCGAGCAGCGAGCCGAACGCCATCGGCATCAGCAGGGATGAAGGCGAGGTCTGCGTGCGGCGCGCGAGCGTGAAGGCGACCGGCATCAGCATGGCGAGCGCGCCGATATTCTTCACGAAGCTGGACAGCAGCGTGACGGCGCCGGCCAGCACCACGACCTGCAGCGTGGTGGTGGTGAGATACGGGCCGATGCGTTGCAGCACGTCCTCGATCACGCCGGAGCGCGCCACGGCCGCGCTGACCAGCAGGGCGGAGGCGACGATGATGACGATGTCGTCGGAGAAGCCCGAGAAGGCCTTGTCGGCCGGCACGATCCCGGCAACGATGGCGGCGAGCAGGGAAATCAGCGCGACGAGGTCGTAGCGCAGCCGGCCCCACACGAACAGGCCCATGGTCGCCGCGATGATGCCGACGGAGAGGATTTGCGTGAGCGTCATGCGGCCGTTGGATCAGAATCGGGGGCCGCGGCGCAAGTGTTGGCGAAACGCGACGACCGGGCGCGGATCCGGCGCGGTGAGAGGAGAGGCGCGAGAGCATGTCCCGGCGGATGGAATTGATCCGCGTAGGACGGTTCAGAAGCCCCTTCATCGTCGCGGCGCGTGCATCAAGGGGGAGCTATGATTGCCGGAGCCGTACTCCGCAAGAAATACCATCCGGCCGATGCGGTTGCATTCGGCGATCACCGCCTTGACGGCGACCGGGCTGGTTAGCTTGCCTTGCCGGATGTGCTGGCCAAAACCAGACTCCATCTCCGAAGGGAATCTGGTCGGTAAGCGGCGAGTGTTATCCCGTGCATGGCAACCGTGTTGCAGCCGTTCAATGATCGCTTGACTTCCGCCCCGCGGTCGAGCCGACAGAAAACGGGTGGCTTGGGTCAGCTCGACACGGCAACAGTTGCCAGCGCGAGCAGCGGAGAAATCGATTGCGACAACGGTCAGGTCCGAACGTCCCGGCCCGAAGCGCCTCTTCTGTTCCGCATAGTCAAGCCGTTGGACCAGCACTGCTGTTCATCTCGTCAACAGAGGCGCGCAGTGCGACGGCGCACCGATCGGAAAAGACATGGACGGATTTCAATTATCTCGCTTGCATCGCGGGACAACCTGGCTGGTCCGCGCAGTCGCTTATGGCAAAGAGAAATGCGGCCTACGCAAGAGCACAAGTTTCTTCGTGATGTTTGCGAGAAACGTGAACGACTGCCAAGGCCGTGAGGTCGCACATGCGAACCCTACGCAAATGATCCGCCGCAGCGTTATTTTGCTTGGCAGATGGCGGCGTCGCGTGGAAGACCGAAACCGACTCTCGGGAATGAGCGAAAGACAGCTCTTCGATATTGGCCTATCGCGTCAGGACGCCGATTGGGAAATTCATAAGCCGTTCTGGCGTGAGTGAAAACCATCGCTCGCATTGCGTAGATAGCGACCGCCGTGTTTGCAAATGTCGACGATTCGGTTTCAAGCACAGTTACGGGCAGACGCCGTTGCAGTTTCAGCGCGACGCCCGCGTCCGCTGAAGCATTTCACCTCGGCATCAGGTTGCTAAAGATCCTGGTAGAGCCCTCGATCCGAACGAGCTTTCTTAGCGCCCGCCTTCCATAGCTTTGTGTGGAGTTTAAACATGGGCGAATTTGCCAATCGCAGTATTGCGACCCCTTCGGGCCGCATCAGCTACGCTGAGGCGGGCAGCGGGCCCGTTGCGTTGTTCGTCCACGGTGTGCTGCTGAACAAGCATCTTTGGCGCCACCAACTGGCAGAGCTTTCCGCGATCCGCCGCTGCATCGCAGTCGATCTGCTGGCCCATGGCGACACGGAAATCGCACCCGGTCAGGACGTCTCCGTGACCGCCAATGCGAATATGCTGAGGGAAATGCTCGATGCTCTGCACATCGATCAGGTCGACCTGATCGGCAACGATAGCGGCGGGGGTATCGCCCAGATTTTCGCTGCGCTCAACCCTGATCGCGTGCGCACATTGACGCTCACAAACTGTGATACCCACGACAACTGGCCGCCCGAAGCCTTCAAGCCGTTCGTCGATATGGTCGCCGGCGGCGGCTTGCGCGACACCCTCAATGTGCTGCTCGCCAACAAGGCTGTTTACCGCTCGCAAAAGGCACTCGGGCCGGCCTACGAGCGGCCCGAAAAGGTTACGGACGAAGACATCGAAACCTACTTGCGGCCGCTCGTGCGCAACGATCAGCGCACCCTAGATCTACAGCGCTTCGTGACGTCCTTCGATAACAAACATACCGTGTCGATCGCGCCAAAGCTGCGGGCTCTGCGCGCTCCGACACTCATCGTTTGGGCCACAGACGACATCTATTTTCCAGTCAAGTGGGCGTACTGGCTTGCCGGCGCGATACCCGGCGCAAAGCCGCCTGTCGAGCTCGAGGGAGCACGCCTGTTCTTTCCGGAGGAGCGGGCAAGGGACTTCAACCGGTTACTCCGGGATCACCTGCTAAATGGCTAAAAATCGGCGGGTCGACAACAAATCGATCGGAGCTGCGGCACAAGGCCGCCGCAAATTGTGACGGTCTGCTGCGGTGAATAGGCAACACGGGAGCGCACCTTGAAGATCGCTATCATGGGTTCGGGCGGAATCGGCGGCTATTACGGGGCGCGCCTGCAGCAAGGCGGGGCTGACGTGACGTTCATCGCGCGGGGCGAGCAGCTGAAGGCATTCCGGCAGAATGGCGTTGCGCTTGAGGGGGATCGACCGATCCATCTGCCCACCGTGGTGGCGACCGATGATCCCGCGACCATCGGCAAGGTCGACATGGTGATCTTCTCGGTGAAGCTGCGCGATACGGAATCGGCCGCGAAGCAGATCCTCCCTCTCATAGGACCAGACACCGGCATCATCTCGTTGCAGAACGGCGTAACCAAGGACGACATGCTGGCGCCGATCGTCGGACGTCAGCACCTGCTCGGTGGCGCCGCCTATATCGCCGTGTCGATTGCGCGGCCTGGCGTCATCAAGAAGGCCGGCACGAATGAGCGGCTCGCCTTTGGAGAGCTCGACAACAAAGTGTCGAAGCGGGCGCAAGCTTTCCTCGATGCTTGCAAGGCCGGCGACATCGAGGCGGATATCCCTTCCGACATCTCGCTCGATCTGTGGCAGAAGTTCGTGATCATCGTCACGATGTCGAGCATCACGTCGACGATGCGCTCGACCATCGGACCGATCCGCGCCAATCCGCATGCGCGGTCGTTCGCGCTCGATCTCATGCGGGAAGTGGTCGCGGTCGGCCGTGCGCAGGGCATCGCGCTCGAAGCGGACTTTGCCGACAAGCGCGTCGCCGTCATCGATGCCCTATCGCCCGACATGCGCGCCTCGATGTCGCTCGACCTGGAGCTCGGCCGCCCACTGGAGCTGCCATGGCTCGCCGGAGCTGTCATCGATCTCGGCTCCAAGAAGGGTATCCCGACCCCCTGCTGCCGCGCGGTGCGCGACATTCTGGCGATCTACGTCGACGGAAAGTCGGCTTGAGGAGTTAGTCTTGAGGTTGAGGCAGCCGGCCGAAAGGATGCCTCACCCCAAGAGGTCGCCATTGTTGACGATATCGCCGTCCTTGAAGCCGATCTGGGAATGTAAGGTAAGGAGGACAACTTGCCGAGGGGATATTGGGTTGGGCGCGTCGATGTCATTAAGCCGGAAGGGTACCAGGCCTACGGCGTCGCCCTCGCGGAGGTGCTTCGCAAATACGGCGCGAAATTTCTGGTGCGCGGCGGCACTTTCGAGGCGGTGGAAGGCAAGGCGCGCGGCCGCAACATAGTGCTTGAGTTCAAGGACTATGCGGCCGCACTCGCCTGCTATCGCTTGCCCGAATGTGCCAAGGCGAAGGCATTGCGGGCGGGCGCCGTAGACATCGACATCATTATAGTCGAAGGCTACGACGGGCCGCAGCTGACGGACTGATCGCCTCTCCCGCGCGCCCTTTCAGCGTTGGCCCACGCCGAGGGGCGCCACCCACCTCAGTGAGGCCGGCCTGGTTAGCCTCGTCATTGCCCAACAGGCGGCGGGTTGCCTGATGTCGGCTGATGTGAAGGGTTTCGGATGCCGGGCTCTTGCCGAGAAATGTCTGCTCTTGAGACAAAATGAGAAGAATCGCTTCGGCGGCACCCCCTTCGGTCGGTGACGCTCTACTCGACGGCCGCATATGCCGGCGATCGATCCTTTTGATTCCGAAGTTCGCAACGAGGATACCGCATGATGATGCGAACTTCGGAATCGGGATACGAGGCCCGCTCGTCCCCACGACCCGCAAGGCTTCGGCGGGCCGGCATTTCAGTCCCCCGAAGCTTCAGTGAAAACGGAAAGCCGGGATCCAGAGCGACACGCTTGGAGTGGCGTATTTGGCTCTGGAGTCCCGCCTGCGCGGCGGGAGAAGGGGCGGGTTATCGACCGCCGCCGAAGCCCGGCATGCCGGCCTGATCGAACATGCGGGCGGCCTTGACCATGTACAGGCTGCCGCCGCTCATCACGAACGCGGTGCCGCGCGGCACTTTCTTGGCGCCCTTCATGAGCATCGCCATGCCCTTGTCGCCAAGACTCACGACTTTCATGCTGCCGTCCATCATGACGACATAGGCGCTGCGGTCGCGGATATCCCAGGCTTCAAGGTTCTGGGCGAAGGCACCCGTCGCGTAGGCCACCGTCACCGCGCCGGCGATCAAAACGGATTTGAGGAAAGACATTGTTCGCTCCTGTGGGTCTGAACTTGTGCCGTCCCGGGCGGGGCGGTCGATGCACAGGAAACAACGGAGCGATGCCCTTAAGGAAATGCCGAGTCTGCATCGGTTCGATAGAGCCGCGCTATCGCGCCGGGGGGCCCGCGGCGCGCGTTTTCACGCATTTGTCCCAGTTGAGCGCCGCGATCTCCTGCTTGATCCAGCTGCGGAAGGCCTGGACGTTCGGATGATCCTGCCGCCGCCTGGCGCAGACGAAGTGATAGGCGCGGCCTGTGGGCAGCGTGAGCGCAAACGGCGCGGTCAGCCGCCCGGTGCGCAGTTCGTCGTAGGCCAGGACATCGTGGGCAAGCAGCATGCCGGCGCCTTCGACCGTGGCATCGAGCGCGTGATCGGCACTGTTGAAGCGCAGCCCGCGGTTGACGTCGACGCCGCTGACGCCGGCCGCCTTGAACCAGTCGGCCCAGGTCGGCATGTTGGCGCGGCTGGCCAGCGATTCATCATGGATCAGCGGAACGCCTTTGAGCGCGGCCGGTGATGTGAAGGGCCCATAGGTCTTGATCAGCCCGGGGCTGCACACCGGCACGAGGTTGAGCGCCATCAGCCTGTCGATCACGAGATCGGCGTCGGCCACGGCATCGGCCGCCAGGTTGCGCAGCGCGACATCGACCCCATCGGTGGTGAAATTGGCATTGCCGAGCGAGGACGACACGCGGACGTCGATCTGCGGGTGAGCCGCCGAGAAGCGATACAGCCGCGGCGCCAGCCACTTTGCGGTCAGGCCCGGCGGGGTGCTGATCACCAGGACATGCTCCTCGCTCACATTGCCGAGGCCCGCGACCGCATCGCGGATATGAACGAAGCCGGTCTGCAGACCGGGAAACAGGTGTTTGCCGGCCGACGTCAGCGCGATCGATCGCACGTGCCGTTCGAACAGCTTGAGGCCGAGCAGATCCTCCAGTCCGCGGATCTGGTGGCTCAGGGCTCCCGCCGTGACGTGCAGCTCCTCGGCCGCCTTGGTCAGGCTGAGATGGCGCGCCGCGGCCTCGAAAGCGCGCAGGGCATTGAGCGGCGGCATCGGTCTATACACGAGAAAATCTCACTTATCACTGGAGAGAACATCCTTTGTCACAACCATTGATAAAGGTCAATCTGCGGCCAAATCAGCTGGACGGATGAGAATCACTCAAACGTCGATTGGATATTCAAACGGAGTTGTTCCAATGACTTACGCAGCGCATCACGGGGAATTGTCACGTTACGCCGGCCACAGCGGTGCGCCGGAGCGGGATGCCGTGCGCAAAGGCGGCCTGCTGCGGCGCGTCTTTGACGCCGCATTCGAGTCGCGTCAGCGCCAGGCCGACAAGGTGATCGCGCGCTTCATCGCCAATGCGGGCGGACGCCTCACCGACGATATCGAGCGCCGCATGATGGCGCGGCTGACGACGTCGGATTGGACCCGCCGCGATTAGCGGACCCACATGGAGGTTGCGATGTCTGACGCAGTTCTCGAACGCCGCGCGGTCGGACGCGAGGCGACGACGGCAGTACCCCTGGTTCGCGCCGGATGGACGGCGCTGAAGTCCGTGCTGGCGCGTTGGCTCTCGCGTCATCGCCTCAGCGGCAGCATCGCGCATCTGGATGACCGGCTGCTGGCCGACGCCGGGTTCGACCCGAGCGACCTTGGGCTCGGCGAGCGCCTGATCCGCCGCTTTGTCGCGGGCGGCGATATCTGGCCGCGCGACAGAGCCGGCCGTTAGAGCATCACTGGATCATGCCTCCGCGGCGACCGGGGGGACGGCGGATGGTGCGCTCATCCAGCCCATGCGCATCACTTCGCGCACCAGCGCGCCGATGGCGGCTGAATCCGGCCGCCCGCGCATCGTCGCCAGCGCGATGTCACGGGCGATCTCGGGCTCGATCAGCGGCAGCGCGACCACGCCCGGGTGGCTGGCGCTGAAGGCCGGCATGACGCCGTAGCCAAGGCCGGCGGCCGCCATCGCCAGAATCCAGTCGTCGCGGTCGCTCTGGTAGACGGTCGGGCCGTTCACGTCCTGGCGCGCGAAGGTCTCCTGGGTGACGGCGTCAAATTCGCAGTGGGTGCGCCGCAAATAGGGTTCGCCGCAAAGATCCGGCATCCGCACGACGTCGCGCCGGGCGAGACGATGCGCGGGCCTGACCGCGATGACGAACGGCTCGCGATAAAGCGGCAGGACATTGAGCCTGTCGTCGGCGGCGAGTTGCGGCAGGGCGTAGATCGCCGCGTCGAGATCGCCGACCAGCAGGCGTTCCTGCAAGGTCTGCGCGGCCGCGTCGACGATCTGCAGCGCGATGCCCGGATGGCGCGCGCGTAGCGCGGCCACCAACTCATAAAGACGCAGCGGCGCAACCGTGTTCATCAGGCCGAGGCGCAGCGTCGCGGTCTGTGCCCGGGCGAAGTCGTGCGCCTGTTTGCGCGCGCCCTCCACGTGGCTGTAGGCCTGTTCGAGGAACGGTTTGACCTTCTGCCCGAGCCGGGACAGATGCGTGTTGGCGCGTTCGCGATGGAACAGCGCACCGCCCAGTTCCTGCTCCAGCGCCTTGATGGCGCGCGTCAGCGAGGACTGCGCCACTCGGCAACGCTCCGCCGCGCGCGTGAAATTCAATTCATCGCACAGGCTGAGAAAATAGCGGATCTGATGCAGTTCCATGGCGCTTGCCCGGCGTCGAGCAAACAACGGCGCCATGCTGCCTGAGAAATGCCGAGTGCGTATCGAGGTGATAGCGGTGCGCTATGGAGCGCGCCGTGCGCTATGGAGCACGCGGTGCGCTATGGAGCGGGATCCGCGCGGGCCGCCTCGACGGCAAGCGCGACCTTGCCGCTCCAGCGGGTGCGCATCGCTTCCTGCATCAGCGCGCCGACGCCGGGCGAGTGCGGCCGCCCGCGCACCGTGACGAGGGCGACCTCGCGCCAGACTTCCGGCTCGATCAGCGGGCGGCCGACTACGCCCGGGTGATCGACGCACAGTTCAGGCATGAAGGCGTAGCCGAGGCCGGCCGCTGCCATCGCGAGAATCCAATCGTCGCGCTCGCTCTGGTAAACGGTTGGCCCGGTGACCCCCTGGGCGTCGAAGATCGCATCCGCGGCGGGGCCGAATTCGCAATTGGTGCGCCAGAGATAGTGCTCGCCATCGAGATCCTTGACGCGGATCGCGCTCTGCGCCGCCAGCCGGTGCGAGGGCTCGAGCACGATCTGGAACTGCTCGCGATAGAGCGCCATGTGATGCAGCCGTTCGTCGGCGCCAAGCTCCGGCAGCGCGAAGATCGCGACATCGAGTTGTCCGCCGGTGAGGCGCTCTTGCAGCGTGGTGGCGGCGGCGTCGAGGATGTGCAGCTCGATGCCGGGATGGCGCGTGCGCACCGCCGCAATGAGATCGAGCAGATGGGTCGGCGCAATCGTGCACATCAGCCCGAGCCGCAGCGGCGTCTTCTGCAGCCGCACGAATTCCTGCGCCTCGCGCTTGGCGTCCTCGGCGCGGCGGTAGACCTGCTCCAGATAGGGCTTGAGCGTGCGGCCGAGCTCGGAGAGATGCGTGTTGGCGCGCTCGCGGTGAAACAGCGAACCGCCCAGCTCCTCTTCGAGCTGCTTGATGGCGCGCGTCAGCGAAGGCTGAGCGACGTTGCAGCGCTCGGCCGCGCGGGTGAAATTCAGCTCCTCGCAGAGGCTGAGGAAATAGCGGACCTGATGCATTTCCATGAAAGAGTCCGGGTCCGGTGATCGACACACTATTAGCCCGATGCACGGACACGCGGGAATCACGTCGGGGCGAGCACCACGGGGAGGATACTCGCGAAGGCGTGAAGCAAAAAGCTAGCGTTTCGGCGCTGCGATCAGGTTGCCGTCGCCGTCGCGCCACATGCCGCTGACGGGAGCAGCCTGCGCCGGCACGGCATTCACGGGTGAGAGCGGCAATGGCAGCGCTTGCGCGCCGGCAAACTGCGGCGGCATGGCCGCCGGCGGCCTTGGATCGTCCGGTGAGGGCAGGGCAAGCACTTCCTGCCGTGACGCCTTCTCGAACGTCGCTTCGCGGCCGCGCACCGTGCGCAGATTCCAGCCCGCGAAACTTTCGCCGGTGCGCACGCGGACGACCTCGCTGGTTGCCAGATTGAGGCAGATCGCGATGCCGTCCTCACGCCCGGCGATCGTGCCAAGGAGACGCAGGCCAAGCTGCTCGGGCTCGGCCACAGCTGGCGGGGGTGGCGGCACGTTGGCGATCACGGCGGGGAGCGCCTGCGTCGGGGGGCGGCGCGAAGGCGTAAACAGCGGCCGCTCGCGCGTCGCCGTCAGCGTATTGAGCGGGATGGTCCACAGCGGATTGCCGATGCCGGCACTGTCCGGCGCAGCCGCGCGTGCGGGAAGCGCCGGGCCGCAGACCGCCAACACCAACGCCAGGCCGCTCGGTACACTGTGTCGCAACACGCTGCTTCCCCCAGGCGCTATCGTGGCCCAGCGACACTAAGCCACCGCAGGGGGAATTTCGATCAAAAATCAGGCGTCTTTGAGGGGGTCAGTTGAACCCGCTGTCGACGTTGGTGAACAGCGTTGAGACCTTGGTTCCAAGGGCCTGCACGGTGGTGATGATCGCGGCCGCGATTCCCGCAGCGATCAACGCGTATTCGATGGCGGTTGCGCCGTTTTCATTGGCCAAAAACGACTTTACGCGCGCGAGCATGCCGCGGCCTCCTGGCTGGTCCGGACGTGGCGACGTGTCGGCATCATGCTCCGGTACTCCTTACCGGGGCTTTAAGGCCGGGAAGTAAAAGTTCCATCAATAGCCGGCGGCGCTGAAAGAAAACCTGCAGGGCCCTGGCCGCGGCTCACGGCACTTCGACCAGCTCGGCGCTGGGGCAGGCGGCGCAGCGAAAGAAGAACTGCGTTGGATAGTGCGGCGTGCGCGGCAGCGTGGCGATATGGTCCATCGGACGCGCGCAGCTGCGGCAGTATCGCTCGGACGCGTCAACGGACGGACCGCGAAGCGGGATCGGCGACTCATGCGACGGACTGCACATGAGTCATGCTGCGCACGGCCTGTGGCGCTCGCATGTCGAAATCGTGAACTGCGCAGTTCTACCTAGATGACGAGATGAGCCGCGCTCAAACGAAGACGATGTTGGCCTGATCGAACGAAGCGGCCGGCTTTGCCGCAGGGGGCGGCATGTCGCGTGTCGCGGAGATTGCGTCGCGCCTTGAAGGCAACGCGGCCGGGCGCGCGATCAACCGTTCGATATTGTCGCGGTTCTGCCGCTCGACGAACTTCACCGCAAAGCCTTCGCGGAAATGGCGCACGACGCGGCCGACGCACGCGCCAACCGCAAGCGGCATGCCGATCTTGGGCTGCAGATCGGCCGAAACTGCGGCGCCCGACACCGAGTAGTCGATCACAAAGCAGCCCAAGGTCGTGCCGTCGGCAAGGACCAGCGACGATTGAGGATCGGCCGGAATGATGCGCGACTGTGTCCGCACGTCGCGGACTGCCGGATCCTTCTGCTTTTTTTCAAGCCAGGTCAGCTTGCTGGCGAGTTGCTCGCGCTTGGCCTTTGTGATCGCGAGCTCGAGCAGGAAGCCGCCGGCGACCGTGTCGCTGATCAGGCCGTCGAGCTTGCCGAAATCGCCGAAATAAGACGTCACGCGGTCGCCGATCTTGCCGACTACCGGGACCGAGACCATCATGCGGAATGGCGAAACACGGCTGGTGCGGCAGGCGAATTCACTGCGATGGCCTTGCGGGTCGTACCAGTTGGCAAGGCTGTAACGCCCGCCAACCGCGACGTCGACGGCACGCTGTCTGGAAAACTCTTGGGCGGACACGGCGCAATCCTCTACGGTAGGTCGCACCGCAGTTATACTATGCGTAGTTTTACGAAAGAATAGCCGCAAAATTGTTCCGTTTTTTTCAGTTACCAAAAGCCTGCAAATTTACCGTCAAATTGCCTTGCGAGGCCATACGAGGTTTAGCGCTGTCCTTGTTGAGAGGATCGTCGACGCGTTTTGCCGTCGCGGGCGGCGCGGAACCCGATGACAAGACATGCGTTGATGGCGCAGCTTCCCCCGGCCCCTGTCGGCGCGCCGCCCCAGCACGGTAAACGTCATGTCACTTGGCACCATCATCCTCATCATCCTCGTCATAGCGTTGCTTGGCGGGTTCAGCGGCATCGGCGGCGGGCCGTTTTACGGCACCGGCTATTACGGTGGTGGCGGACTGGGCCTCGTCATCGTGATCCTTCTGATCCTTGTGCTGCTCGGACGCCTGTAAGGCACGAGGGCTTCGCCGTGCTCTAAGCCACAGCGTGGGGCGGCGTCAGAGTGCGTCTGAACCCCGGCGACCGTGCGGCGTTGCCGTATCGCACGCGCCAGGTGGCAACCGGCCGCAGCGGGGAGGACGGACGCAGTTGATTTTGCCGGTTTCTGGCTGCGGCACCAACGCATAGGTACGCGTAGCGTCTAACCCGTTCCCGGCGCGTGCACCGCGCGCCGCTACGAATTAGAGTCGGACCTCGGGGCCGGGCGTGCCCTGGGCCGGCTTGCCGTTCCTCTGCCCCGAGTTCCGGGCAGACTCGTCGCTCGCCAGCGCAAGCTGCAGATATTCATCCGCGAGCGCGCGCCAGCGTTTGGACGCCGCCGTGCCCGGCGATAGGGCCGCCAACTGGCGGCAGCGCTCTGCTTCCTCGCGATAGAAGGCCGGGTCGGTCATGGGCGGCCAATTCGAATCTCCGGCATCGGTTCCAGCGCTATGTCAAAAGACATGGGGATGTGGTTTCGGCAGCACAGGTTCCCCGGCACCGCCGGCTTCACGCCATTTTCAGGACTTAAAGTACATATAGGATTTTGTGCCCGAAAAGAACATATTGCGAACAGAGAACAAATGGTGTACGGTGTGGCTACGGTGATTTCAGGCGGTGTCCGCCGTCCGAATCTTAGGCCATAAGGAGCGCGAGATGAGCCCTGCTGCCCTGCGTGTTGTTGAAGGTTCCGCCCCGATGGAAAAGTCGAAAGCTCTCGATGCCGCGCTCTCCCAGATCGAGCGTGCCTTCGGCAAGGGCTCGATCATGCGGCTCGGCAAGAACGACAAGTCGATGGATATCGAGGTCGTCTCCACCGGCTCGCTCGGGCTCGATATCGCGCTCGGCGTCGGCGGGTTGCCGCGCGGCCGCGTGATCGAGATCTACGGGCCGGAATCGTCCGGCAAGACCACTTTGGCGCTGCATTGTATCGCCGAGGCGCAGAAGAGTGGCGGTATTTGCGCCTTCATCGATGCCGAGCACGCGCTCGACCCGGTCTATGCGCGCAAGCTCGGCGTGAGGGTCGATGACCTCCTGATCTCGCAGCCGGACGCGGGCGAGCAGGCGCTGGAAATCGCCGACACGCTGGTGCGCTCCGGCGCAATCGACATATTGGTGGTCGATTCGGTTGCCGCGCTGGTGCCGCGCGCCGAGCTGGAAGGCGAGATGGGCGACGCGCAGCCCGGCATGCAGGCGCGGCTGATGAGCCAGGCCCTGCGCAAGCTGACCGCTTCGATCTCGAAATCCAACACCATGGTGATCTTCATCAACCAGATCCGCATGAAGATCGGCGTGATGTACGGCTCGCCGGAAACCACCTCGGGCGGCAACGCGCTCAAGTTCTATGCCTCGGTCCGCCTCGACATCCGCCGCATCGGCATGATCAAGGAACGCGACGAGGTGATCGGCAATCAGACCCGCGTGAAGGTGGTCAAGAACAAGGTCGCGCCGCCGTTCAAGCAGGTCGAGTTCGACATCATGTACGGCGAGGGCGTCTCCAAGGTCGGCGAGATCATCGACCTCGGCGTCAAGGCCGGCGTGGTGGAGAAATCCGGCTCCTGGTTCTCCTATGATAGTCAGCGCATCGGGCAGGGGCGCGAGAACGCCAAGGCGTTCCTCAAGGCCAATCCCGACATCGCCAACAAGATCGAAGCCGCGGTGCGCTCGAACTCCGGAGTGCTGGCCGAGAAGATCCTGGCCGGCGAGGAAGAAGACGAGGACGACGCCGCCGAGGCGTGAGTCCTTCTTTTTACCTCTCTCCGCTTCGCGGGGAGAGGCATAGCCCTTTCTGGACAGTGCCACCCCCCGTCGCTAAATAAGTCCTTGGAAATCAGTCACTATTGACTGACCTCGAGGCATTTTAGGCGGCGGGAATTCATGAGTGGCGTCAACGATATCCGGTCGAGTTTCCTCGACTATTTTGCCAAGAACGGCCACCAGGCGGTGGCGTCCTCGCCGCTTGTCCCGCGCAACGATCCGACGCTGATGTTCACCAATGCCGGGATGGTGCAGTTCAAGAACGTCTTTACCGGCTTGGAAAAGCGCCCCTATTCGCGCGCCGCGACCGCGCAGAAATGCGTCCGCGCGGGCGGCAAGCATAACGACCTCGACAATGTCGGCTACACGGCGCGCCACCACACCTTCTTCGAGATGCTCGGCAACTTCTCCTTCGGCGACTACTTCAAGGAAGACGCGATCGAGCTTGCCTGGAAGCTGGTGACCAAGGAGTTCGGGCTATCGAAGGAGAAGCTGACCGCGACCGTCTATATCGACGACGATCAGGCTTTCGACCTGTGGAAAAAGATCGCCGGACTGCCCGACAGCCGCATCATCCGCATCGCCGGTTCGGACAATTTCTGGGCCATGGGCGACACCGGCCCGTGCGGCCCGTGTTCGGAGATCTTCTACGACCACGGCGACCATATCCCGGGCGGGCCGCCCGGTTCGCCGGAGGCCGACGGCGACCGTTTCATCGAGATCTGGAATCTCGTGTTCATGCAATATGAGCAGCTGGCCGGCGGCCAGCGGATCGACCTGCCCAAGCCCTCGATCGATACCGGCATGGGGCTGGAGCGCATCTCGGCGGTGCTGCAGGGCACGCACGACAATTACGCCACCGACATGATGCGCGCGCTGATCCGCGCGGTCGCGGACGCGTCCGGTGTCGATCCGGACGGCCCGCAGAAGGTCTCGCATCGCGTGATCGCCGATCACCTGCGTGCGAGCGCGTTCCTGATCGCGGACGGCGTGTTGCCCTCGAACGAAGGCCGCGGCTATGTGCTCCGCCGCATCATGCGCCGCGCGATGCGCCATGCCGAGCTGCTCGGCGCGCGCGAGCCCTTGATGTGGAAGCTGGTCCCGGCGCTGGCGCGCGAGATGGGGCAGGCCTATCCGGAACTGCTGCGCGCCGAGGCGCTGATCAGCGAGACGTTGAAGCTGGAAGAAGGCCGCTTCCGCCGCACGCTGGAGCGCGGCCTTGCGATCCTCGACACGGAGAGCGCCAGCCTCAGCCAAGGCGACAAGCTCAAAGGCGAGACCGCCTTCACGCTCTATGACACTTACGGCTTTCCGCTCGATCTCACGCAAGATGCGCTGCGCGCGCGCGGCATCGTGGTCGACACCGATGCGTTCAACGCCGCGATGGAACAGCAGAAGGCCAAAGCGCGCGCGTCCTGGGCGGGCTCCGGCGAGGCGGCGACCGAGACCGTCTGGTTTCCGCTGCGCGAGAAGCTCGGCGCGACCGAGTTTCTCGGCTACGACACCGAGAGCGCCGAGGGCGTGGTCACGGCCATCGTGCGCGATGGCAAGGAAATCGCCGAGCTGAAAACCGGCGAGAGCGGCGCCGTCGTGCTCAACCAGACGCCGTTCTATGCCGAGTCCGGCGGGCAGGTCGGCGATACCGGAGCGCTGACGGCGGACGGCATTCGCCTGCGCGTCACCGACACCCAGAAGAAGGCGGGCGACGTCTTCGCCCACTCGGTCACAGTCGAGGAGGGCACGCTGAAAGTCGGCAGCGCGCTTGCGCTCGAGGTCGATCATGCGCGCCGCTCCATGATCCGTGCCAATCATTCGGCAACGCATCTTTTGCACGAGGCGCTGCGCGAGGTGCTCGGCGATCACGTCGCGCAGAAGGGCTCGATGGTCTCGCCCGACCGCCTGCGTTTCGATTTCTCGCATCCCAAGCCGATGACGCTGGAAGAGATCGAGAAGGTCGAGGACATCGCCAACGATTTCGTACTGCAGAATTCACCCGTCACCACGCGGCTGATGGCGATCGAGGACGCGCGGGCCTCCGGCGCGCGCGCGCTGTTTGGCGAGAAATACGGCGACGAGGTGCGCGTCGTGGCCATGGGTGAGGATATTTCCAAGCCCGGTGGCGGCAACACGCTCGGCTGGTCGGTCGAGCTTTGCGGCGGCACGCATGTGCGGCGCACCGGCGACATCGGCCTGATCAATGGCGTCACCGACGCCGGCGTCGCGGCGGGCGTTAGGCGCATCGAGGCGCTCACCGGCAAGGCGGCGCGCAAGGCTGCCAATCACACCATCCAGCTGGCCAAGGATACGGCGGCCGAGATCAAGGCGCCGCTCGAGGACATGCCGGCGCGCATCGCCCAGATCATCGAGGAGCGGCGCAAGTTCGAGCGCGACTTGTCCGACGCCAGGAAGAAGCTCGCGATGGGTGGCGGCGCCAAGGCCGGCGGCGCGCCGGATGGCGTGCGCACGGTCGGCGACATCAAGCTGATGGCCCGCTCGGTCACCGGCATCGACATCAAGGACCTGAAGAGCCTGGCCGATGAAGGCAAGAAGCAGCTCGGTTCCGGCATCGTGGCACTGGTCGGCGTCACCGATGAGGGCAAGGCCGGCATCGTGGTCGGTGTCACCAACGACCTGACGGCGCGCTTCAACGCGGTGGATCTCGTCAAGAAGGGCGCCGAGGCGCTCGGCGGCAAAGGCGGCGGCGGGCGGCCCGACATGGCACAGGCCGGCGGACCCGATGGCGCCAAGGCCGAGGCCGCGCTGGCCGCGGTCGAGGCCGCGCTGAGCGCATGATTTTGCGCGCAAAAAATGCCTGCTGACTTTCAGGTCCTGCGTTTCAGCGATGCCTCGCGCGCCGGCGAACTGCTCGCGCTGGCGCACGGCGCGTTCGGCGAGCTGCCGATCGATCCGCCATCGAGCGTGCTGAAGGAGACGGCGGCGGATTTTGCGGCGCGCCTGAAATCCGAGACCTGTTTGGCGATCGAGCGCGATGGTCGGCTGATCGGTTCGGTGTTCTGCATCCGCCAGGACGACGCGCTCTATATCGGTCGTTTGGCGGTTGCGCCGGATTGGCGCCGCCGCGGCCTTGCTGGCGCATTGGTCGATGCCGCGAAGGCCGAGGCCCGCCGCGTCGGCGCGAGGCGGATGACGCTGAAAGCGCGCATCTCGCTTGCCAGCAATGTCGAGCTCTTCCGCCGCCATGGTTTCGTGATCGTGGCGGAGGAGACCCATGCGGGCTTCCCGGCGCCGACCTCCTACGCGATGGAATTGGCGCTCGATTGACGCGTTGCCGCGCAGGCGGTCCTCCCGTTGCCGTGAGCGCCCACAGCGCGCTGATTGGCCAGGTTTGCGGAAAGTGCCTCGGCAAGACGGTCGGACTAAAGCCACCGGATGAAATATATGTTAATACAATCAAAAGTTCGGTTTGGCGAAACAAAGCCAACTCCAGCAAAGTTTATTCTGCTGCGCGAGTCCGCGGCTGGGTGGTCACGACTATCAAATCCGCTTCTTCGTGATTCCCCCGATGCCGCCGCTTGATTTCGCGCAACTGCGTTGCGTGCGACTCTGTTAGCATCCGCCATTCGCTGCGCCGCGGGGGGACAGGTTGCGACGATCCAAGCCGGCTGACATCAGGCGCGGTGTTTACGAATTGCTCGAGCAGGGGCCGATCGGCGAGCGCCGCACGCGCTTTGTCAGCCGCCTGATCATCCTGATGATCGTGGTCAACCTGGTGGCGGCAGCGCTCGAGACCGTGCCCGCGCTTGAAGCCGATCATCATCGCCTGTTCGCGACGATCGAGTGGCTCTCGCTGGTATTGTTCACGGCGGAATATCTCGCCCGGGTTTGGGTTGCGGTCGAGCACGCACCCGATCGGCACCTGTCGCACCCCAAAGCGCGGCTCAACTTCATCAAGAGCCCATCCGGCCTCGTCGATCTCTTCGCCGTGATGCCGTTCTGGGTCGGTCTCGTCGTCTCGGCCGATCTGCGCTTCCTGCTGGTGTTTCGCATCGTCCGCTTCCTCAAGCTCGCGCGCTATTCGCCCGCGATGCGCTCGCTGATGGAAGTGCTCTACAACGAGCGGCGCGCGCTGTTCGGCTGCGTCGTCATCCTGATCGGCACCGCGCTGGTGACCGCATCGCTGATGTATATGGCCGAGCGCCATGTGCAGCCCGACAAGCTCGGCACCATTCCGGATGCGATGTGGTGGGCGATTGTCACGCTCGGCACCATCGGCTACGGCGACGTGGTGCCGATCACGCCGGTCGGCAAGCTGATCGCCGCGGCCACGATCTTCTTTGGGCTCGTGATGGTGGCGCTGCCGGTCGGCATCATCGCGACCGCGTTTTCCGAAATGATCCACCGGCGCGATTTCGTCGTGACCTGGGGCATGATCGCGAAAGTGCCGCTGTTCGCCGGGCTCGAGGCCGGCGACATCGCCGACGTCATGCGGCTGTTGCGCGCGCAGACGGTCGAGCCGGGCGCCGTCATCGCGCGGCGCGGCGATGCGGCGCATTCGATGTATTTCATCGCCGCCGGCGAAGTGGAGATCGCCCTGAAGGATTCAGGCGTGCGCCTCGGCGCGGGGCATTTCTTCGGCGAGGTCGCGGTGCTGCGCCGCGCACGCCGCTCGGCGACCGTCACGGCGCTCACGCGCGCCAACCTGCTGGTGCTCGATGCGCATGATCTTCACGCCTTGATGGAGCGCGCACCGCGCATCGCCGCGCGCATGCACGAGATGGTCAAGCAGCGCCTCGGCGGCGAAGTGATCACCGCGCACGGCGATATCGTCACCGAAGAGCTGGAAGAGGGCGAGGTCGAAGGACAGCCGCGCTAATTCAGCGCGCGGCCGCGGCGAGCGGCGCAATGCGGTCGAT
>JBBWZU010000743.1:0-16775 GCA_039649225.1 Hyphomicrobiales bacterium
GCCGCGGCGGACGCGCGGCTCACGATCCCGATGCACCCCGGCTTGCGCTCACTCAATGTCGCGATGGCCTGCGCCATGGTGGTGGGCGAAGCGCTGCGGCAAATCGGCCAAACGCAGGTAAAGTGACACGATGACGTCTCCCCTCCCCGATCCCGCAACGCTCGAAACCCGCAAGTCGCAGGCGCGCGGCTGGTTCGAGCGTTTGCGTGACGATATCTGTGCGGCTTTCGAGGCGCTCGAAGATGCCCTCCCGGCCACCGCGCCGCTTGGCGATTCTACGCCGGGCCGTTTCGTGCGAACGCCGTGGAACAGAGCCGATCATTCCGGCGCGCCCGGCGGCGGCGGCGTGATGTCGATCATGAAGGGTCGCGTATTCGAGAAGGTCGGCGTCCACTGCTCGACGGTTCATGGCGAGTTCGCGCCTGAATTCCGCGACCAGATTCCCGGGGCCGCCGATGACCCGCGCTTCTGGGCCTCAGGCATCTCGCTGATCGCCCACATGCACGATCCGCACGTGCCAGCCGTGCACATGAACACCCGCTTTGTCGTCACCACGAAAGCATGGTTGGGCGGCGGCGCGGACTTGACGCCCGTGCTCGACCGTCGCCGCACGCAACAGGACCCCGATACGGTTTCGTTTCATGCCGCCATGAAGGCTGCGTGCGACGCGCATGCGCCGGTTGCTCCTTACGAGAAATACAAAAATTGGTGCGACGAATATTTTTATCTCAAGCACCGCAAGGAGATGCGCGGGGTCGGCGGCATCTTCTACGACTGGCTCGACTCTGGCGAGTGGGAGGCGGATTTTTCCTTCACGCAGGATGTCGGTCGCGCCTTCGCCAAAATCTATCCCGAACTGGTGCGGAGAAACTTCGCGGCACCCTGGAGTGAAGCGGAGCGCGAGGAACAGCTCGTACGGCGCGGACGCTACGTCGAATTCAATCTCCTGTACGACCGCGGAACCATCTTCGGCCTGCGCACCGGCGGCAACGTCGACTCGATCCTCTCTTCGATGCCTCCCGTCGTGAAGTGGCCGTGATCAGGGTGTCATTGTCGATGGCTATCCTGACCGTCTACCCCACAAGCGCGAGGAGAGGAATCCATGGCTTACGCTGCAGGCAGTGTTGTCGTCCTGAAATCGGGCGGCCTGTTGATGACCGTCGTCTCGGCATCCGACGATGAGATCGAGTGCGTCTGGCTCGGCGAAGATGGCGAACTGTTCCGCCAGAACATCCCGGCGGTCGCCCTCGAAGCGGCCCCGGTCGCCGACCATGAGGAAGATGAAGAGGACGACGAGGACGAGGTTGCCGAAGACGATGAAGACGGGTCGCCGAAAAAGGACCGCGCCGCGTAGCCTCGCGCGGATTGCCGGCGCGGGCGCTTCGACGGCTGGGCGGCCGCGCCGAAATTGAGCGAGTGACCTTTCTGAACGGTTCGATTAGAAAGCCTCCCGCAATTGGGAGAACACCATGTCATTCCTGCCCGGCGAAACTGTTCAGCTCAAATCCGGCGGCCCGCTGATGACCATCATCAAGGTCGAGGATACCAAGCACATTACCTGCATGTGGTATTCGCAGAATCTCGGCGAGTACCGCACCCACGTGTTCGAGCAGGCATGGCTCGATGAGATCGAGCTCGACGATGACGAGGACGACGATGATTGAGCGCCAGCGGTTGTCTTTTATTTGGGCATGATCTTATCCGAAAACCGGTATCCACTTTTCGGGATCATGCCCTAGCGCAACAGCGCGCCGGCGATCATCAGCACGCCGCCGGCGATCACCACCGCGTCGAGGATCGCGGTGTGCACATGTACCGGCAGCCGGTCGACGATCGCCTTGGCGAGGAACGCGCCGGGAAACGCCACGCAGCCGATCAGCAGCGCGACCGCGACCACCTTGGGCGTCACCGCGCCGAACACCCCGAACACGCCGATCTTGACGATGCCGATGATCACCGAGATCGCCGCATCGGTCGCGATCACGGCGGCGCCCTGCAATCCGACCGCCATCAGCATCGACAGCAGGATGATGCCGGCGCCGCTGGTCCCGCCGACGATCACGCCCCAGGCCACCGACGCGATACCGAGCCCGCCCTCGCTGAGCACAAGTCCGTGCTTCTTCGACAGACGACGTAGCGGCACGCTCAGCGTCATCATGGTGCCGATCACCAGCATCGCGCCGGTGCCGGTCAGCATGGTGTAACCCCAGGCGCCGAGCATCGTGGTCGGGATCGCCGTCACCAGGATGATCAGGGTGCGCCGCCAATCGATGAGCGGGCGAAATGCGAGCGCGCGGCTGGTATTGGTGAACAGCGCCGACATCGCGATGATCGGCACGACCGGCTCGGCGCCGACGATCGGCACCAGCACCAGCGGCATCAGCGCGCCGGTGCCATAACCCGCGACCCCGCCGATGACCGACGCGAAGACGGCCACCGCGGCAATCAACAGGAGCTGGGTGAGGGAAATGTCTGAGAGAGCAGCGAGCACAATCGGTCCGGCAGACCATCACGCCCGGCCATAGCCCGTCGAAGACGAGCGTAAAACGCCCTGATGACCGAGCATTCACGTCTTAAGTCCCATCAAGCAAGACGCGGCCGGCCGAACAAGCCTGGCCATGATGAATTCCTGGGTGTGTTACCCAGCTGCCACCGGCACTTAACGGCGATCTTCAATCCGCCGTCGGCAGCCGCCGCATGGTGAACTCGATGCGGCCATCGGGCAGTTCGCGCCAGCTTTCGATCTCGGTCATGTAGGCGGGCTTGGGGAAGCGGCGGAACATGTCGCGCGCCTTCGCCCGCGCCTGTTCGCGTGGAAGCGCGAAGGTCTCGCGGCGAAAGCTGTCGTTCTTGGCCCGGCGCAATGCCTGTGCGGCGCGGGCGGCAAGATCGGCGGGCGTGCGTCTGGAACTCATTAACGAAAATCCGGGGTCGCAGACACAAACGATACAATTCAAATACCAGCAATACGAGTCCCGGGCGAACCCGGATGGCGGCGGACACGACAAATCAATTCGATGCCAACTTCAAACCCAGAGGACTGCCGTGTTGACGCCCCAGAATACCGCGCAAGAAACCGCCGCGGCTTCCATGCCGACCGCGACCGATATCCGGCTCGTGCGCGAGACCTTCGACCTCGTCGTTCCGATTTCGGACGTTGCGGCGGACATGTTTTACGAGCGGCTGTTCTACATGGCGCCGAGCCTGCGCCGCATGTTCCCGGCCGACATGCGCGACCAAAAGCGCAAGCTGATGGTCATGATCGCAACCGCCGTGCAGTCCCTGACCGATCTTGAGACGCTGATGCCGCAGCTCATGCGGCTGGGCGCGCGCCACGCGACCTACGGCGTCAAGGACCCGCACTACCAGGCCGTCGGCGACGCGCTGATCTGGACACTCGAGCGCGGACTTGCCGGCGCCTTCACGCCCGAGGTCGAGCGCGCCTGGGTCCGCATCTACCGGCTGATTGCCGCCACGATGCAGGCCGGCGCGGACGAAGCGCACGCCATGCAGGCCGCCGAGTAGTCAACCGCGCAACACATCGTCGATCAACCCGGCGAGCGCCGCCTTGTCCGAGGGAAATCCGGCCGCGACCCAGGCCTCCTCGGCGCGGGCGAGTGCCGCGCCGAGCGCGGGGCCTTTTTCAACCCCGCGCGCGATGAAATTCGCCGCGCGGAGCGGAAACGCGGGCGCGCTCCAGCGTTGCGGCAGCAAAGCGAGATCGCGCCAGGCTTCATCCGATGCCGCAGCGGCCGATCTGCACCACGCCAGCAGCACGCGTTCGGTGAAGCCTTGCGGGCCGATCCGGTAGATCAGCGCACGCGCCGCATCGCCCATCGCGGGCGATACGCACCGCCAATCGGCCGCCATCACGGTGAGGCGCGCGTGCTCCGCGTTGGTCAGGCGCAGGCGCTGCCACAGCCGCTCGGCATCTTCCATGATCCAGACGCCAAGCGCCGCGAGCCGCCGCGCGGCGTCCGGCCAAAGTCCGCACGCCGCCTCAACCTTCCCCATGTTGGCAAAGCTTGCGAGATACGGCACGCCGCCGAGCACCGGACCGAGCAGGCCCGACTCCGCCATCACGGCCAGCGCCGGCACGGCGCGCGGCGCGAGCAGCAGTTTGAGCAATTCCATGCGCACGCGCTCGCGCGACAATTGCGCAAGACCCGCGCGCGCGACGATCGCCGCATGCAGGCCCTCGGCGTCCGGGTGACCGTCGCCGTAGAAGGCATGAAAGCGGAAAAAGCGCAAAATGCGCAAATAATCCTCGGCGATGCGCGTTGCGGCATCGCCGATGAAACGAACGCGGCGGGCTCTGAGATCGGCAAGCCCACCGACATAGTCATGCGCGATGCCGTCGGGTGAGAGCGAGAGCGCGTTCATGGTGAAATCGCGCCGCTCCGCGTCGCGGACCCAGTCGCGTCCAAAGCGCACCGTCGCATGCCGTCCGAACGTCTCGACATCCTCGCGTAGCGTGGTGACCTCGAACGGCCGCCCCTCGATCACGACTGTCACCGTGCCGTGGGCGACGCCGGTCGGCACCGGCTTGAAGCCGGCCGCGGCGGCGCGGCGCATCACCTCTGCCGGCAGCGCCGTGGTCGCGATATCGACGTCACCATGCGGGATGCCAAGCAGCGCGTTGCGCACCGCCCCGCCGACGACGCGCGCCTCCTGATGGTCGCGATTGAGCAGCGCAAGAAGTTGCGCAAGCGGTCGTTCGCTCAGCCAAGGCGCGCTGATCCGCTCATCGATGCGGGTCACTTCACCATCCCCGGAATGAGCTTGCCGTTCTCGATATGTGCCGGAACGTAAGCCGAATTCTTCGGCTCGCCGGAAAAATGCGCCAGCACCAGGAAGCTGCCGGCCATCAGCGCCAGCGCCAGGCAGATGAGCGTCAGCACCGTGCGCAACGGCCACGCATCCGGATGCAACAGGTCCGCGCGCGTCGCCCAGAGATAAACGAGGTAGATCGCGAACGGCGTCAGGAACAGCGCGATCTCGGTGAAGACGGGGCGGATCATGTGGGGTCCCGCGATCAATAAAGCTTGATCGCCTGCCGGCTGATCGAGAAGCCGTACCCGTCGCTGCGTTTGCAGGTCAGGCCGCTTTTCGCCGACCCGCAGGTGAACGGACCACCGGACCAGCGCTGCCCGTGGCCGAGCGTGTTCGCCTCGTTGCAACAGCCCTGCTCGCCCGGATTGACGATCTGCGTCGCCTTGCTGGATTTGCCGAGCTCGACGTGCACGTATTTCGGCGCGATGCGGTCGCAGGACAGTTCGGGCCCGCCATCGCGCGGCTGGTAGACTTTGGTGCCGCCCGCCGGGATGTAGATGCAGCCGATATTGCTGCCCGGCACGGCGAAATCGATGGCCTCGCCCGGACCACCGGGAAACGCGACCGTTTTGAAGGTCTCCGCCTGCGCGATCGCGGGCGCGAGGACGACAACAAGCGCTTGCAGGATTCGGCGGATCATGGGGCACCTCCGACCCAATGCTTATCGCGTTGGTATGGCGGGCGGAAGCGGGGCTTCTTTCCCTCGCCCCAAAACCCCTCGAAGACGGGTGCAAACGCCCTGATGGCGGGGGCGTGAGCGGCAGACCGCGAGCCGGGTGAGCGGCTGGTGCGGGCGGCGCAAAATCAATCGGCGGATCAAGCCTCACTATTGCGTCCGACGCGCTGGACACTCATCTCTTTTTTGCGATATTATAGCTCATGCGCTGGACCGTCGGGACCCTGAACGCGGCGGTCGATGCTGAGATCGAAGCTCTGCCCAATGACATGCGCGCGCGGTTGCTCGCCTCGCCAATGTCATAGAACAGATCGGCTTCGGCGGCCTGCCGCGCGACAGCGTGAAGCATCTCGAAAACAGACTCTGGGAGTTGCGGATTACCGGGCGGGACGGAATTTCCCGCGCCATTTATGTGACGGCAAACGGTCCTCGCGTTGTAATCGTGCGCGTCTTTGTGAAGAAGACGCCTCAACGCGAACTTGAGATCGCTCGGCAGCGGGCCAAGGAGATCAAATGACCAGGCTGAAAGACTTGCATAAGAAATGGATGAAGGATCCGGAATACCGGAAGGAATATGACGGGATCGAGGAGGAGTTTACGCTGATGATCGAAGTCGCAAAGGCGCGGACACGCGCGGGCCTCAGTCAAGCCGAACTTGCTCGGCGCATGAAGACAACGCAAAGCACGATCGCACGGCTCGAGAGCGGCCGCGGCCTACCCTCAACGCGCACGCTTGGGCGATTTGCAAAAGCAACGGGACACCGGTTGAAGATCAGTTTTGAGCCGGTGAAGAATGCGCCGCGTAGAGCGAAATAGCGAAGCGTATTGCCCATACAAAGAAAAACGGCGGATTACGCTTCGCTAATCCGCCCTACGCGCTGTGGCGGGTGGACAAAGAACGCGCCTCACCCATAAACCTTCTCATACAAATTCCGCAAAATCCCGGCCGTCACGCCCCAGATGTAGCGCTCGCCGAACGGCATGGCGTAGTACTCGCGCCGCACGCCCTTCCAGTCGCGCGAATCGCGGCGGTGGTTCGCGGTGTCCATCAAGAACGCCAGCGGCACCTCGAACGCGTCGGCGACTTCGGACGCATTGATACGCAGTTCGTAGTTCGGAATGACGCGCGCCAGAACGGGAAGAATACGGAAGCCCGAGAACGTCAGATAGAGATCCAGATAGCCGATCGGCTCGATCAGATGCGCGTCGAGCCCGATCTCCTCCCCGGCCTCGCGCACCGCGGCGGCGAGCGGAGACGCATCGCCCCGGTCCATCTTGCCGCCGGGAAAGGCGATCTGGCCGGCATGGCTCGGCAGATCGGAGGTGCGCGTGGTGAGGATGACGCTGGGCTCCGGATGATCGACCACCGGGATCAGCACTGCGGCCGGGCGCGTCGCCGCGACGCCGGCCTTTTCCCACAGCACCGGATCACGATCGAGATCGCCGCGCATGAAGTCCGACACCGAAAGGTCATGCAGCGCGGGCGGCACATCGAGCGTGAGGCGCTTGCGCGCACGATCGAAGAACTCGCGCCCGAGGAAGATTGGAGCATCGGGCGTCGCACTGTCCATTACCGCAACCCTTTCAACGTATCGCTCGGCGCCATCACGTAGAACTCATCGCCCGAGGCGACGCCGAACATCTGCCGCCCATCGATGTCGCGATCTTCGCCGAGCTCGGCAAGATCGTAGAACAGCGCGCGCGTCACCAGCGCCCAGAGATCGCGCCGTACGTGGAGATAGGGCTTGAGCCCGCCGGTTTCCGGCTCCGGCTCAAAACGCAGCGTGTGGTCCGGCCCACACACAACCCATTCGTCGACATTGGTGCGGAAGCTTAAAGTCCGCGCATTGCCTTCGCCTTCCTGTTTCATCTCGACCGCCGTGAACGGCGCGTCGTCGACCATGATGCCGACCTTCTCAACAGGCGTGACGAGAAAATATTTCCCTCCTTCACGCTTGAGCACGGAGGAAAACAATTTCACCAAAGCGGGCCGGCCGATCGGCGTCTTCATGTAAAACCAGGTGCCGTCGGCGGCGATGCGCATGTCGAGATCGCCGCAGAACGGCGGGTTCCAAAGGTGCACGGGCGGCGGGCCCTTCTCGCCCGCGCGCTTGACCGCGCCGGTGATCGCTTCGAGCCCGCTGGTGCCCTGCTCAGCCATCAGTCGCGTCCTGACTGTGTTACCGCCCACGATTTGGCCATTCCGGCTCCTTAAGGTAATCCGCTGGCGCGCAGGTGGTCGCGTGAACGTGATGTCCACATCAGGAATAGCACGAAGCAAAAAGTAGCGTAGACTCAACGTTGTCCGGAGAATCAGCCGGATTCGCGCCATGGTGATGGCGCGATGTTTGCATAATTCGCAGGCACAGGGCTCGGCAAGGGCCGGCCGACACAATAACTAACCAACGACAATAGCAGGAGCTGGCAGATGGCGGTCACGGGCGAAGGGCTCGAGAAGTTCGAAGACATGATCGTGCGCGCCGCGGAAACGACCGCGACCCACGCGCGCGCTGCCCGGGCCGCGATCGGCGCGGTCATCTTCGGCCAGGAACAGGTCATTGACCGCGCGCTGATCACGATCTTGTCCGGCGGACACGCGCTGCTGGTCGGCGTGCCAGGTCTTGCCAAGACCAAGCTGGTCGAGACCATGGGCGTGGCGCTCGGTCTCGACGCGCGCCGCATTCAGTTCACGCCCGACCTGATGCCGTCGGATATTCTCGGCACCGAAGTGCTGGAGGAAGCGCCGGGCGGCAAGCGCTCGTTCCGCTTTCTCTCCGGCCCGGTGTTTGCGCAGCTGCTGATGGCCGACGAGATCAACCGCGCCAGCCCACGCACGCAGTCCGCGCTGCTGCAGGCGATGCAGGAGCATCACGTCACGGTCGCGGGGGCGCGCTACGATTTGCCGACGCCGTTTCATGTGCTGGCGACGCAGAACCCGCTGGAGCAGGAAGGCACCTATCCGCTCCCCGAAGCGCAGCTCGACCGCTTCCTGATGGAGATCGATGTTGACTATCCGGATCGCGAGGCCGAGCGCCGCATCCTGTTCGACACGACCGGCGCCGAGGGCGCCAAGGCCAAGGCCGCGATGACGACGGACGATCTGATGGCCGCGCAACGCCTGGTGCGGCGCCTGCCGGTGGGTGAGTCCGTCGTCGAAGCAATTCTCGCGCTGGTGCGCTCGGCGCGTCCCGGCCCGGAAGGCGGCGATACCGCCAAGGCGATCGCCTGGGGCCCAGGCCCGCGCGCCTCGCAGGCGCTGATGTTGGCCGTGCGCGCCCGAGCACTGCTCGATGGGCGCTACGCGCCCTCGGTCGACGACGTGCTGGATTTGGCCGAACCGATCCTCAAGCACCGCATGGCCTTGACCTTCGCGGCGCGCGCCGACGGCGAGACCATTCCCGGCGTGATCGCGAAGCTCAAGTCGCGCATCGGATAACAAATGGCGCAAGCAGACCCGCGCGCCATCGAAGCTGAAGCTGCCCGTCAGGCGACCGGTGCGGCGCGATCACTGTCGGCCACGATGCCGCGCCTGATCCTCGAGGCGCGCCGGGTCGCCGCCACCGTCATCCACGGACTGCATGGCCGCCGCCGCGCCGGCACGGGCGAGAATTTCTGGCAGTTCCGCCGTTTCATATCGGGCGAGCCGGCAGCCCGCGTCGACTGGCGCCGCTCGGCGCGCGATGATCATCTCTATGTGCGTGAGCGCGAATGGGAAGCCGCGCACACGGTGTGGATCTGGGCGGACCGTTCACCCTCGATGGTGTTTTCGTCCCCGATCGCGCGTGAAACCAAACTGGACCGCGCGCTGGTGATATCGTTCGCGCTTGCCGAAGTACTGGTCGAGGGCGGCGAGCGCGTCGGCGTGCCCGGCCTGATGCGGCCGAGCGCGACCCGCAAGATCATCGAGAAGATGGCTGAGATGTTCGTGCATGATCCGACCGAACGCGCCAGCCTGCCGCCGCAATTCCAGCCCTCGCCGATGTCCGAGATCGTGATGCTGTCCGACCTGTGGAGCCCGATCGCGGACGTGCACGCCAAGATCGCCTTGCTCTCCTCGTCCGGCGCGCATGGCCATGTGGTGCAGATCGTCGATCCGGCCGAAGAGACATTTCCCTATTCGGGCCGCGTCGAGTTCGTCGACCCTGAAGACGGGCACTCGATCACGGTCGGCCGCGCCGAAGCCTGGCGCGAGGAATATCAGGCACGCGTCGAGCGCCATCGCGCCGAGATCCGCGCCGAGACCGACCGGCTTGGCTGGACCTTCATCATCCACCGCACCGACCGGCCGGCCAGTGAGCTGCTGCTGCGGCTGCACACCCAGATGGGCGCGGGGCCGAACGGCACCGGCATCAACCGCTGGCATGGCGCGCCGCAACCCGCGAGGCCCGCATGATCGGCGGCCTCCCGCTCGGATTTGCCCAACCGCTGGTGCTGCTCGGCCTGATCAGCCTGCCGGTGCTGTGGTGGCTGTTGCGCCTGGTGCCGCCGCGCCCACGCCGCCAGATGTGGGGCCCGGAAAAGCTGCTGCTCGACATCGTGCCGCGGGAAGAGACCCCCGCGCGCACGCCGTGGTGGCTCACCCTTCTGCGCCTGACGCTCGCCGCACTGCTGATCATCGCGGCCGCTGGTCCCCTGTGGAATCCCCCGCTCGCGACCTCCGAGAAGAGCGCGCCGCTCGCGCTGCTGATCGACGATGGCTGGGCCGCCGCCGCCGCCTGGGATATCCGCGCGCGCACCGCCGAAGACCTGATCAGCCGCGCCGAGACCGACGGCCGCGGCATTGCGATCATTCCGCTGTCGGAGACCGGCCGCGACATTTCGCTCGAAACGCCCGGCGCGGCGCGCGTACGCCTGCGCCAGCTCAAGCCGAAGCCGCACACCATCGAACGCAGCGACGCGCTGCCCTCGCTCGCGCGCTTCATTGCGGGCGCGCCGGCCGTCGAGGTGCTGTGGCTCTCGGACGGCGTCGATGTGGCAAAAAGCGCCGAATTCATCGCGGAGCTGGCCAAGCTGCTGCAGGGCAAGCCCGTGACCGTGGTCGAGGGCGGCGTGACGCCGGCGCATGCGCTGGCCGCGGCCGACAATGCGGCCGGATCGCTCACCGTGAAGGTGTTGCGCGCATCGCCACGCGAGAATGACAGCGGCATCGTACGCGCGCTCGATCCGAAGGGACTGCCGCTCGGCGAGGCGCCCTTCGTCTTCAAGGGCAATGAGCGCGAGACCGAGGCGGCGTTCGACCTGCCGGTCGAGATCCGCAACGACATCGCGCGGCTTGAAGTATCGGGCGAACGCTCCTCCGGCGTCGTGCAACTGCTCGACAAGCGCTGGCGGCGACGCTCAATCGGCGTCGTCACCGGCGCCACCGCCGACACCGCGCAGCCGCTGCTCGCCTCGACCTATTATCTTTCGCGCGCCTTGAACCCGTTCGCCGATGTGCGCATCGCCGAACGCGGCTCGCCGACCGAAGCGCTGCGCCAGTTCATGGCGCAGAACCTGCCGATGCTGATCCTTGCCGATGTCGGCAATGTCGCGGGTGAGGCGCGCGAGCGGCTCGCCAAATGGATCGATGATGGCGGCGTACTGGTGCGCTTCGCCGGCCCGCGCCTCGCGGCCGCGGATGACGATCTCATTCCGGTAAAACTGCGCCGCGGCGGGCGGACGCTCGGCGGTTCGCTCTCCTGGGATCAGCCGCAACAGCTCTCGGCCTTCGCGCGCGAAAGCCCGTTCAACGGTATGCCGGTGCCGAACGACGTGACGGTGACGCGGCAGGTGCTGGCCGAGCCGGACTCGGGGTTGACCGATCGCACCTGGGCGACGCTCGGCGACGGCACGCCGCTGGTGACGGCGGCGCGGCGCGGCAAGGGCTTCATCGTGCTGTTTCACGTGACCGCCGATACGCGCTGGTCAGACCTGCCGATATCGGGCACGTTCGTCGAGATGCTGAAGCGGATCGTCGCGCTCGCAGGAAGTACGGCGAATGCCGAACGGGTCGAGGCGCAGGGCGCGCGCGAAACCGTGCCGCCGACACGCGTGCTCGACGGCTATGGCGCGTTCGAGCCGCCGCCTTCGACGGCGCGGCCGGTGCCGGCGGGCTATAGCTGGCGCGCGACTGCCGATCATCCGCCCGGATTTTACGGGCCCCCGGAGGGACTGCTCGCCGTGAATACACTCAGCCCCACGGACCGCCTCACCCCGCTCGACTACGCACCACTCGGCGCGCGGCTCGAAGCCTATCGGCTCGGCGAGCCGAAGGATTTGCGCGGACCGATCTTCCTGGCCGGGCTGGCGCTGCTGGTGATCGACGCGCTGGTGGTGTTCTGGCTCGCCGGCGGATTGACGCGACTGATGCCGCGACGGCGCATAGCAGCGAGCCTTGTATTCGTGGTGACGGCGGCCGCTGCGCTCGCATTCACCTCGCATGCGTTCGCGCAGGGCCGAGCCGCGACGCCGGCCAGCCCTCCGGCGCAAGCAACTCCGGCACCGAAACCTGATCCCATGGCTGATGACTTCGCCCAGAAGGTCACGACCGAAACGCGGCTCGCCTACATCATCACCGGCGATGCCGAGGTCGACAATATCAGCAAGGCCGGACTGCAGGGGCTGACGTTGTTCCTGGCGCGCGCGACCGCGCTCGAAGCCGGCGAGCCGATCGGGCTCGATCCGGCGCGCGACGAGCTCTCGTTCTTTCCGCTGATCTATTGGCCGATCGTGCCCGGCGCGCCGCGTCCGACGCCCGCCGCCCTCACCCGCATCGACAGCTACATGAAGCAGGGCGGCACCGTGCTGTTCGACACCCGCGACGCCGTGATGGCGCCGCCGGGCCCGGGCGGCGAGGCGCGCTCGCCCGGCATGCTGGCGCTGCGCGATATCCTGGCGGTGCTCGACATTCCGGAACTGGAGCCGGTGCCGCGCGATCACGTGCTGACCAAGACGTTCTACCTGCTCAAGGACTTCCCCGGCCGCTACATGAGCGGCCAGCTCTGGGTCGAAGCACTCGCGCCGGCCAAGGAGGACGAGGCCGAGCGCCCGGCACGCGGCGGCGACGGCGTGTCGTCGATCATCATCACATCGAACGATCTGGCCGGCGCATGGGCGGATCGTCCCGATGGGCAGCCGATGCTGCCGCTGGTGCCCGACGAACCGCGCCAGCGCGAATTCGCCAAGCGCGCCGGCGTCAACATCGTGATGTACACGCTGACCGGCAACTACAAGGCCGACCAGGTGCATATCCCGGCGTTGCTGGAGAGATTGGGGCAGTGATTGCGGCTCATCCTTCGCGACGCCCGTCTTCGCTTCGCTCCGACGGGCCCTCGAGGATGAGGGAGAATGTGCGGTCCTCATGGTGACACATCCGGAACCACGAGGACGACAAGAGGTCTGATTGATGGGTTTTGGAATCACCTTCTCGCCGCTGGTGCCCAACGAGGTTCTTTGGGCTGCGATCGCGGTCGCGGTCATCTGCGCCGCGTTGCTGCTTGTCATCAGGAGCCGCGGCGCCTGGATGCGCGCGCTTGCTCTCGGCTTCGCGGCGCTGGCACTGGCCAATCCCTCGCTGACGCGCCAAGACCGCGAAGCGCTGCCGTCCGTCGCCGTGGTGGTGGTCGACAAGAGCCCGAGCCAGACATTCGGCGAGCGCGACAAGCAGACCGAGGCCGCGCGCGCGGCCGTCACGCAACGCCTGAGCCGTATTCAAGGACTGGAAGTGCGCACTGTCGAAGCCGGCGCCGCCGATGGCGAGACCGATGGCACGCGCTTGTTCTCGGGCCTCAGCGCTGCGCTCGCCGACGTGCCGCCGGATCGCGTCGCGGGCGCGGTGTTCATCACCGATGGCCGTGTGCATGACGTTCCGGCCGAAGCCGCCCAACTTGGCTTCACGGCACCGGTGCATGCGCTGATCACCGGGCGGGCCGGCGAGCGCGACCGCCGAATTCAGCTCGTCTCGGCGCCGCGCTTCGGCATCGTCGGCCAGCAGCAGACCGTCGTGCTGCGCGTCGAAGACCAAGGCACGCGGCCCGGCCCCGCGCGCCTCACCATCCGTCGCGACGGCGAATTGCTCGAGACCCGCGACGTGATCGCAGGCGAGGCCGTGCGCATCCAGGTGCAGATCCCGCATGCCGGGCAGAACATCGTCGAGATCGAGGCCTCGCCGCTGGAAAACGAGCTGACCACCATCAACAACCGCGCCGTGGTGGCGATCGACGGCGTGCGCGACAAGCTGCGCGTGCTGCTGGTCTCGGGCGAGCCGCATGCCGGCGAGCGCACTTGGCGCAATTTGCTGAAATCCGACGCCTCGGTCGATCTGGTGCACTTCACGATTTTGCGTCCGCCGGAAAAACAGGACGGTACGCCGATCAACGAGCTCTCGCTGATCGCGTTTCCGACGCGCGAGCTATTCCAGCAGAAAATCAACGATTTCAACCTCATCATCTTCGACCGTTACGCGCGCCAAGGCGTGCTGCCGATCATCTATTTCGACAATATCGCCAAATATGTGCGCGATGGCGGCGCGGTGCTGGTCGCGGCCGGTCCGGACTACGCCAGCTCGACCTCGATCTGGCGCACGCCGCTCGATGTGGTGCTGCCGGCCGAGCCGAGCGGGCGCACCATCGAGGGCCCGTTCCATGCCCGCCTGTCGGATTTGGGTAAGCGCCATCCGGTGACACGCGGGCTCGAGGGAGCCGATACCGATCCGCCGCACTGGAGCCGCTTTTTCCGCCTCGTCGACGCGCGCGCCGACAAGGGCACTTCGGTGATGCAGGGGCCGGACGACAAGCCGCTGCTGCTGCTCTCGCGCGAGGGCGAAGGCCGCGTCGCACTGCTGCTGTCCGATCACATCTGGCTGTGGGCGCGCGGCTATGAGGGCGGCGGGCCGCATCTCGATCTGCTGCGCCGGCTGTCGCACTGGCTGATGAAGCAGCCGGACCTCGAGGAGGAAGCGCTGCGCCTGTCGGTGCATGGGCGCGATCTGGAAATCCGTCGCCAGTCGATGGCCGAGGACGTCGCGCAGGTCACCTTGACGACGCCGACCGGCGCGACGCGCACGCTGACGCTCGACAAGTCCGAGCCTGGCGTGTGGAAGGCCGTCACGCAGGCCAATGAGCTCGGGCTGTGGCGCGCGACCGATGGCAAGCTGAACGCGATGGTCAATGTCGGTCCGGCCAACCCGCGCGAATATGCCGAGGTGACCTCGACCACGAATGTGCTTGCACCGCTCACCAATGCGACGGGGGGCGAAGCGCGTCGTCTGGCCGATGCGTCGGGCAATGTCACGATCCCACGCATGCTCGCGGTGCGGTCGAGCGACACCTTCAAGGGCGACGATTGGTTGGGCCTGAAGATGCGCGATGCCAGCGTGGTGCGCGGCATTGGCGTGCTGCCGCTGTTCGCCGGCATGCTCGGGCTGCTGCTGCTGATCGGCTCCCTGGCCGCGACGTGGGCGCGTGAAGGCCGCTAACGCGGCCTATCGGGCGCGTGAAGGCCGTTGACGTGACTTGTCGGCGAGAGAGGAGTGTCCGCCTCCTCGCCTAAACCAGCATCACCTCGACCAGATAGGGTCCGGGCGTCTTGAGGCCGCGCGCGACCGCGGCGTTGAACTCCTCCATCGTGGTGACGCGCTCGCCCGGCACGCCCATGCCGCGCGCCAGCATGACGAAGTCGAGATCGGGGCGGCCGAGGTCCAGCATGTCGAGCGCCTTGCGGCCGACATTCTGCGCGCCGACGTTCGCAAGCTCATGGCGCAGGATCGCGTAAGAGCGATTGTTGAGCAGCAGCGTGGTGATGTTGAGTTGCTCACGCGCCTGCGTCCACAGCGACTGGATCGTATACATCGCCGAGCCGTCGGCCTGGATATTGACGACCGGACGATCCGGACACGCGACCGCGGCGCCGGTCGCCATCGGCATGCCGATGCCGATCGAGCCGCCCATGTTCTGCAACCAGGTGTGCGGATGCGCGTTCTTCGTTGCCGGGAAGAAGCCGCGGCCGGTGGACACGCCCTCATCGATCACGATGGCAGTCTCGGGGATGAGCGCGCCAAGCGATTGCGCGATCGTCGTGGCTTCGATCCGCCCGGTGGCGGGCGCCGGCGGGGAATACCGCGAGGGCTCGATCGGCTGCGCCTTGGCGCCGAGCTCGTCGGCAAGCCATTCGAGCGCATGCACGGAATCTTCTTCCAGCCGCGACAGCGTGGTGAACTGCGTGTCCTTCGGCGCAAGCAGGCTCGGCTTGTCCGGATAGGCAAAGAACGCCACCGGGATGCGGCTGCCGACCAGCACGATGTGCTTGACGCCCTTGAGCACCTCGAGCGCCTGATCGACCGGATAGGGGATGCGCTCGACCGAAACGCGGCCGGCGCCGCGCTCCATGCGGCGGTTGAAGGTCTGCGCCAGGATCCGCGCGCCGGTTTTCGCCGCGATGCGGGCGGCCAGCTCCAGCCCCTTTTCGCGCAGCGCCAATCCGGTGAGCAGGATCACGGCCGGCTCACCCGAGCGCAGCACGCGGGCGGATTCCTTGACGGCGTCCTCGCTCACCTGCGCACGCACCGGTATCGCCGGAACCTCGGCGGGGCCGCTGCCTTCATCCCAGGCGGTGTCACCCGGCAGGATCAAAGTCGCCACCTGTCCGGGCGGCGTCATCGCGGCGGCGATCGCCGCAGCGCCATCCTCGGCGACATGTTTGGCGTCAGGCGAGGTTTTCACCCAGCCGGAGAACGGCTTGGCCGCCGTCTCGATGTCCGACGTCAGCGGCGAGTCGTAGTTGCGGTGATAGGTCGCGTGATCGCCGACGATGTTCACGACCGGTGTCGATGCTTTCATCGCATTGTGCAGATTGGCGAGCCCATTGGCGAGACCCGGGCCGAGATGGAGCAGCGTCGCGGCAGGTCTCTCGGCCATGCGCGCATAGCCGTCCGCCGCACCCGTCGCCACGCCCTCGAACAGCGCGAGCACGCAGCGCATGCCCTCGACGCGGTCGAGCGCCGCGACGAAATGCATTTCAGAGGTGCCGGGATTGGAGAAGCAGACATCGACGCCGCCGCCGACCAGCGTACGCACCAGACTTTCAGCGCCGTTCATAGATATTTCCCTTTGCGCATGATCCTTGTCCGAAAACCGGTTTCCATTTTCGGGGATCATGCGTCACCCCGTTGAACTATCAGAATCCCAATCCGGGCGAACGACTCCGCTCACCCCTGCGAATGCACCATCCTCGAGCTCCGCCACCAGCATGCGCGCCAGATCAACCGGACCCTGCAGCGTCACCTGACCTT
>JBBWZU010000746.1:0-8332 GCA_039649225.1 Hyphomicrobiales bacterium
CCGCGTGTGCCGCTCGCCTTGCGATAGCCCGGCTGCACCTTGTCGCACCAGAACGACCAGTATTCCTTCCAGGTGGTCGGGATGTCGCTTTCCTTGAAGCCGGATTGCTCCAGCATGTCCTTCCAGATCTGGACATGCATGGTCTGCTGCTTCAGCGGAAAGGCGTAGTAGGATTTCTTCTTCGCTTTGTCGCTATAGAGGAATGCGGTCTCGATGGTGTTGGGCGCGAAGGCCGACTTCATCGGCGTCAGGATGTCGGAGAGATCCTCGAGCTTGCCCTCCGAGGCCCATTTGCCGGCCACCTGCACGTCGTAGGAGTCCGCATAGGCGACATCCGGCGGCGTTCCGGAATCGAGCGCCGCGACGGTCTTCGGGATCATGTCCTGCACGGCGTATTGCGACAGCTCGACCTTGACGCCGGTCTTGGCCTCGAACTTCTTGATCGCCTCGTTCAGCGCGTCGTCTTCGGATTTGTAAAAACCCTTCACCCACCAGACGGTGAGCTTTTCCTGGGCCCGCGCGGGACCGGCCGCCATCAAGGCGCAGGCCGCGATCGCTCCGATCAGATATCGGTACATTCTGTCTCCTCCAGCTTGCGCAACGAATTGATTTCGTTTGTCGCGATTGCCCGGCCAAGGCGGCCGGAATTTCAAGGTGGCCTAGGTAACATGTTAGAACGCCGGCGGCCAAGAGGCCGGCGCGCCCGGCTGATCATCCATTCGTCGCAGAACCCGCGCGCTAGTGAATGCGGCGTGATCCGACCTGAAATGCGGTTCTGGCTTCTAGGCGCCCGGCGCCTTAATGCAAAATCTGGCTCAGGAACAGCTTGGTGCGCTCGTGCTGCGGGTGCGAGAAGAACTCGTTCGGCTCGTTCATCTCGACGATCTGTCCGGCATCCATGAAGATCACGCGGTTGGCCACCTGCCGGGCGAAGCCCATTTCGTGCGTCACGCACAGCATGGTCATGCCCTCCTGGGCGAGCTGCACCATGGTGTCGAGCACTTCCTTGACCATTTCGGGATCGAGTGCCGAGGTCGGCTCATCGAACAGCATGATCTTCGGCTTCATGCACAGCGCGCGGGCGATGGCGACGCGCTGCTGCTGGCCGCCCGAGAGCTGACCGGGATATTTGTTGGCCTGTTCGGGGATCTTCACCTTGGTGAGGAAGTGCATCGCGACCTCCTCAGCCTCTTTCTTGGGCATCTTGCGCACCCAGATCGGCGCCAAAGTGCAGTTTTCCAGGATCGTGAGATGCGGGAACAAATTGAAATGCTGGAAGCACATGCCGACTTCGCGCCGGACCTCGTCGATCTTCTTCAGGTCGCCGGTCAGCTCGGTACCGTCGACAACGATGCGGCCCTGCTGATGCTCCTCCAGCCGGTTGATGCAACGGATCATGGTCGACTTGCCGGACCCGGATGGCCCGCAGATCACAATGCGCTCGCCGCGCTCGACCGTAAGGTTGATGTCGCGCAATACGTGGAACTCGCCATACCACTTGTGCATGCCGATGATCTCGACCGCGAGCGCGTTCGAGGTCTGGGGAGCAACCGCTGCAGCCTGGCTCATGGCAATCCCGATCCTTGTTCGATTAGCGGTGGTCAGCCTTGCCGAGCCGCGCTTCCACGCTCTTGGCGTAGCGCGACATCGCGAAGCAGAAGATGAAGTAGAACATGGCGGCGAACGCATAGCCGGTGGCGCTCGTGCTCGGCGCCGCCCATTTCGGATCGATGCGCGAGACCTCGACGGTGCGCAGAAAATCGAAGATGCCGACGATCACCACCAGGGTCGTGTCCTTGAACAGGCCGATATAGGTGTTGACGATGTTCGGGATGGTGATCTTGAGCGCCTGCGGCAGGATGATGAGATACATCATCTGCCAGTAGCCGAGGCCCACCGCCATCGCGCCTTCGTACTGGCCCTTCGGCATCGCCTGCAGGCCAGCACGCACCACCTCGGCCATATAGGCGGAGGCGAACATCGCGATCCCGATCAGGGCGCGCAGCAGCTTGTCCGGCGAATAGGCGTCCGGCACGAACAGCGGCAGCATCACGCTCGCCATGAACAGCACGGTGATCAGCGGCACGCCGCGCACGAACTCGATGAAGATGACCGAGAACAGCTTGATCGCCGGCATGGTCGAGCGCCGTCCGAGCGCAAGCATGATTCCGATCGGCAGCGAGAACACGATGCCGACCCACGACACCACGATGGTGACCAGCACCCCGCCCCAGAGCGAGGTATCGACATTGCGCAGGCCGACGAGCGGCAGGCCGGTCAGCAGCGCGTAGGAGACGAGCGGCACGATGATGAAGAAGTAGACCGCACCGAGATCGCGCCGCGGCGCCTCGAGCCAGAGCAGCCAATAAATCCCGATCGCGAGCATCGCGAAGAAGATATCGACGCGCCAGCGTTCCGGGATCGGGTACGAACCGTAGATGAAGTAGGAGAAGCGGTCGCGCACGAAAGCCCAGCAGGCGCCGACCTCCGGCCGGTCGGCGGTCGGCAGGCAGGCCTCGCGGTCGTCGCCGCTCCACACCGCATGGGTGATCATGAACTCGATCAGCGGCGGCACGATCCAGAGAATGAACAGTATCGTGAGGATGGTCAGCACGATATTGACGGGGCTTGAGAACAGGCTGGCGCGCATCCAGCCGACCACGCCCGTGGTGGCTCCGGGCGCCGCCATCGCGGCAACTGGCTCGGCGCGGATGTAGCGCGGCTGCGTGCCCGGCTTGATCATGCTGTCTTGGGTCGCGATCGCCATGAGGCTCACCGTTCCACGAGCGCGATGCGCGAATTGTACCAGTTCATCACCATCGAGGTGACGAGACTTATCGAGAGATACACCGCCATCGTGATCATCACGACTTCGACCGCCTGGCCGGTCTGGTTCAGCACCGTGCCGGTGAAGATCTGCACGAGGTCGGGATAGCCGACGAACACCGCGAGCGAAGAGTTCTTGGTTATGTTCAAGTACTGGTTGGTCAGCGGCGGGATGATCACCCGCATCGCCTGTGGAACAACGACCAGCTTGAGCGTCGATCCGGTGCGCAGGCCGAGGGCACCGGCCGCCTCGGTCTGTCCCTTCGACACCGCCATGATGCCGGCGCGCACGACCTCGGCGATGAAGGCGCCGGCGTACATCACCAGCCCGATCAGCAGCGCGACCAGCTCGGGGAGGATTTCCATGCCGCCGCGGATGTTGAACCGCCCCTTCTCGGGGAACTCGAGCGTTGCCGGCATTCCGGCGACGAAGAAGGCGATGATCGGCAGGCCGACGATCAGGCCGAGCGCAACCAGCGCGACCGGCGACTGTTCGCCGGTGCGCTCCTGCTTCTTGACCGCCCACACCCGATAGGCGATCGCGCCGACGACCCCGACGATAAACGTGCCGACGACCCACGAGATCCGCGGCTCGAAGATCGGGTATGGGGCAAAGAACCCGCGATTGTTGAGGAAGATGCTGCCCGGCAGCGACCAGCTGTCGCGCATGTCGGGCAGCGCCTTGAGCACGGCGTTGTACCAGAACAGCAATTGCAGCAGCAGCGGCACGTTGCGGATCAGTTCCACATAGCAGGTGGCGACATTGCCGATCAGCCAGTTCTTCGACAGCCGCGCAATGCCGACAATGAATCCGACGATGGTGGCAAAGAAGATGCCGAGCACCGCAACCAGCAGCGTATTGAGCAATCCGACCCAGAATGCACGGCCGTAGGTGCCGGCCTGTGCCGAATATTCGATCAGCGTCTGGCTGATATCGAAGCCGGCGGTCTGGTTCCAGAAACCGAGGCCCGAGGCGATATGCGCCTTCTCAAGATTGATAGCCGCATTGCGCACCGCCGAATAGGCCAGAAACAGGATAACGGCGCAGAGAACGACCTGATAGGCGATGCTGCGAACCTTTGGGTCGTAGATCAGCGAAACTTTAGGCGGGCCGCCTTCTTGCGCGATACTCATGCCGTTCCCCGAGACAACGCACAACCAGCGTTTACTCTCTCTTGCATCCTGTCAACTGACCCTAGAGCACCATGCAAGCTTTCTGCCAACAAAAAGCCGGGTGGCATACCACCCGGCTTCCGCACTATTCCGGCGAATGACGGTTAGCGGATCGGCGGCGCGTATTGCAGTCCGCCCTTCGTCCACAGGCCGTTGACGCCGCGGGCGATCTTCAGCGGCGAGCCCTGCCCGACATTCTTCTCGAACACCTCGCCGTAATTGCCGACCAGCTTGATGATGCGGTAGGCCCAGTCCTTGCTCAGGCCGAGCTGCTCGCCGTAGTTGCCTTCGGTGCCGAGCAGACGCTTGATGTCCGGGTTGGTCGACTTCATCGCCTCATCGACGGTGGCCTTGGTCACGCCGAGTTCCTCGGCGGTGAGCATCGCGTAGTGGGTCCACTTGACGATGTCGAACCACTGGTCATCGCCGTGACGCACTGACGGTCCGAGCGGCTCCTTGGAGATGATTTCCGGCAACACGATGTGATCGTCGGATTTGGCAAGACGCAGGCGCTCGGCATAGAGGCCCGAGGCGTCGGTCGTGAAGGCGTCGCAGCGGCCCGAGTCATAGGCCTTGATCGCCTCGTCGGCGCTCGCGAAGGTCACGGTCTTGAGCTTCATCTTGTTGGCGCGAAAATAGTCCGAGAGGTTGAGCTCGGTCGTGGTGCCCTGCTGCACGCACACCGCCGCATCGTTGAGCTCGAGCGCCGAATTCACCTTCAGCGCCTTGCGCACCATGAAGCCCTGGCCGTCGTAATAATTGATGCCGGTGAAATTCAAGCCGAGCGAGGTGTCGCGCGATGAGGTCCAGGTGGTGTTGCGCGCGAGCAGGTCGACGTCGCCGGACTGAAGCGCGGTGAAACGGTCCTTGGCGGTCAGCGCGACGAACTTGACCTTGCTGGCGTCGTTGAAGATTGCCGCCGCAACCGCGCGGCAGAAGTCGACATCGAGACCGGTCCAGTTGCCCTGCGCGTCCGGCAGGCCGAACCCGCCGAGTACACCGTTGGCGCCGCAATTGAGCATGCCGCGAGACTGGATTGTCTTGAGTGTTTGGGCCGAGGCCGCCGATGCGGCGACGGCAACCGCCGCAGCCGCGGCGATCGAGAGAAATACGCGTTTCATGGGACAACGTTCTCCAAGGTCGAGGTGATAGAGTTTCTGGGCGACCGGCAGCCGAGGCCCGGCACGATAGCGTGGTATGACCGGTCGCGCGAGGGTTGCGCGCACTTGCGAGGCGAAATCATGACCACTGGTACTCCCGCAGCCCCGAATGCCGCATCTGAGAACGATCGTCCAATCAGGTCAAGGGGTTGACGATCAGGCCTATTGACGCGGTAAATGCCGACCGGCGTGAGGATCACAAAAACATGAACCGAATACCTGAGAATGACAGCGGCGGCGGCGCGGCGGAAAAGCCGCTTGCCGTTGCGACACGGCTGGTCACCGCGGGCCGCGATCCATCTTCCCAGCACGGCTTTGTGAATACACCGATCTACCGCGGATCGACGGTGCTCTATCCGAGCGCCGAGGATTTCATGAAGCGCAACGCGCGCTTTACCTACGGCACGAAGGGTACGCCGACCATCGCGTCGCTTGAGACCGCCTGGAGCGAGCTTTGCGGCGCGGCCGGCACCGTGCTGCTGCCTTCGGGCCTTGCCGCGATCGCGATCGCGCTGCTGTCATGCCTGAAGGCGGGTGACCACCTGCTGGTTCCGGATTCCGCCTACCGTCCGACGCGGAACTTCTGCGACACCTTCCTCAAGCGCTACGGCGTCGAGACGACCTACTACGATCCGCTGCTCGATGCCGGGGTCGCAAAGCTGTTCAAGCCGAACACCCGCGCGGTCTTCGCCGAGGCGCCGGGCTCGCTGTCCTTCGAGATGCAGGACATTCCGGCCATCGCGGCGGTGGCGCATGCGCGCGACATGGTCGTGCTGATGGACAATACCTGGGCAACGCCACTCTTTTTCCCGCCGCATGAACGCGGCGCCGATATCGCGATCGAGGCCGGCACCAAGTATCTGAGCGGCTCGTCGGACCTGCTGCTCGGCATGGTGTCGGCGAACAAGCGCTGCTGGGGCGATCTGCGCGCGACGTTCGACGTGATGGCGCCGTGCGCCGGACCGGAGGACGTCTTCCTCGCGCTGCGCGGCCTGCGCAGCATGCGGGTGCGCCTGCTGCAACATCAGCAGTCCGCCCTGGCGGTTGCCAGATGGCTCGCGACGCGGCCCGAGGTCGCGCGCGTGCTTCACCCGGGCCTGGAGAGCGATCCCGGGCATGCGCTCTGGAAGCGCGACTTTTCCGGCTCGTCGGGCCTGTTCAGCATCATCCTCAAGCCGATGCCGGACACGGCGTCATATGCCTTCATCAACGCACTGAAGCTGTTCGGCATCGGCGCGTCATGGGGCGGCTTCGAAAGCCTGGCGATTCCATTCGACTGCAGCGCGTTCCGCACCGCGACGACGTGGAATCCGGGTGGCCCCGGGATCCGCTTTCATATCGGGCTGGAAGACGTCGGCGATCTCATCGCCGACATGACGCAGGCTTTCGCCGCGATGGCGAAGGCTTGACGCCAAACATCTGACGTTCAGGCGGCGGGCGCGCCTTCGCGCCGCTCGCGCATCACGAAGTAGATGTTGCGCAGGTAGATGAACACGCCGAGCCCCTGGCCCGCGATGAAGACCGGGTCGCGGCGCGACAGCGCATAGATAAACAGCAGCAGGCCGCCGCCGATCGAGAACCACCAGAACGCGGTCGGGACGACGCTGCGACCGGCGCGTTCCGAGGCGATCCATTGAACGAAGAACCGCGCCGAGAACAGGGCCTGCGCCGCAAAGCCCAGCACGACCCACCAATCGAACTGCGCGACGAAGACATCATGCAGATAGTTCTGCAGACCGCTGAACATTCAAACCTCCGAAACTTGCGGCACCCGCTTGCGCCGGCGCACCAACCACCACACCCCGACGAGATCGAGAATGCCGACCCAAAGCCGGTCCCACAGGCCATAGTTCGAGGTCCCGGAATGGCGCGGCCGGTCGATCACGTCGACATAGCCGATGGCAAAACCGTCACGCCGGAACAGCGCGGGTAGGAAACGATGCAGCCCGTCGAAGTAAGGCAGCGCCAGGAATGCCTCGCGCCGGAACACTTTCAGGCCGCAGCCCGAGTCGCGCGTGCCGTCGCGCAGGATAGCGTTGCGCACGCCATTAGCGATACGCGACTGCACTTTTTTCCACGCGCCGGAGCGGCGCCCGACGCGCTGACCGGCGACCAGCCCGATCGTCGCTCCGCCTTGCTCGAATGCGGTCAGCAAGGCCGGAATGAACGAGGGATCGTTCTGCCCGTCACCGTCGAGCGTGGCGACGATCGGCCCGCGCGCGGCCGCGACCCCGCTGCGCACCGCGGACGACTGGCCGCACGAGACCGCGTGCTTGATCTGCCGCAGATAGGTTCGCTCCGCCTTGAGCGCCGCGAGTGCCGCTTCCGTGCCGTCCGTCGAGCCGTCGTTCACATAGACCAGCTCAAAACTCCAGCGCCCATCCAGCGCGGCGGCGATCTCGTCGGCCAGCGGGCGAACGTTGTCGGCTTCATTGCGCACCGGAACCACCACCGAAACGGCGGGTTCGGGCGTCGCGTGCTCAGGCGTCCCCAGCGGGGCGTTGGTATCGGGCATCGGCATCCTGATGACTGTGAGGCGGCTTTTATGGGCCAATCAGCCGGCCGGCAACCGCCTTGAGGCGGCGCCATGACGGGCCGGGCAGCGCATGCACGGTGCCATCGGGCTCGGCCACAAAGCCGAGGCGGCGCGCCGCGAACCAGTTGCGCACCAGGATCGCCCCGAAGGCGCCGGCAAAGGCGGCCGCGATCACATCCGACACGTAATGCGCCGTGATCACGACGCGGCTGAGCGCGATGACGGCGGCAAAGATCCACATCGGGATACGCGCGCGCCGCCACACCGCGCCGATCGCAATTGCGGCGGCGTAGGCCGTCGTCGCATGTCCCGACGGCATGCTGGCGTAGGCCGGCTGCCAGGACCACGGCATGTAGGCGAACGGCCCGAGGTCCGAGGGACGTACGCGCCCGATCAGGCGCTTGACGATGGTCACCGTCAGGCCGGGCAGCGCGACCGCCAGAAAGATGAATTCAAGCCGCACGATCAGGCTGACGATGACGAGATTGCCGATCCGTCCCGCGGCCGGCGTCGCGAGGAGCGCGGCCAGCACGATGAAGCTGCCGATCGGAATCAGGAACCAGCCGCCCTGCCCGAAATCCGTGATCTCGTTGAAGGTATCGATCACCCAGAGCGGCAGCGTATGGGCGAACGTCAT
>JBBWZU010000754.1:0-4126 GCA_039649225.1 Hyphomicrobiales bacterium
TCGCCTGCGCGGTGATGCATTGCCTGTTCCGCGACGGGTTCGCCGACTGGGAATTTCTCGATAAGTTCACCGACGCGCCGCGCGAGCTGGAAGCGCATTTGGCGACCCGCACGCCCGAATGGGCCGCGAAGATCACCGGCTGTCCGGTCGAAACCATCGAGGCCTTCGCCGCGCTGGTGGCTGAACGCAAGCGCACTTATTTTCGCCTCGGCTACGGTTTTGGCCGCTCGCGCAACGGCACTGCCAACATGCATGCGGCAAGCTGCATCGCGGCGGTGCGCGGCTCGTGGACGCTGGAGGGCGGCGGCGCCTTCCATAACAATGGCGCGATCTATCACTGGAACAAGTCGATGACCGAGGCGCACGACGCCATCGATCCCGGCATCCGCATGCTCGACCAGTCGCGCATCGGGCCGGTGCTGGTCGGCGAGCCGGACGCGCTGATCAAGGACATTCCGGTCACCGCCCTGCTGATCCAGAACACCAACCCGATGTCGGTTGCGCCCGAGCAGGACAAGGTCAGGCGCGGCTTTGCGCGCGAGGACCTGTTCACCTGCGTGCACGAGCAGTTCATGACCGAGACGGCGCAGATGGCCGACGTGGTGCTGCCCGCCACCATGTTCATGGAGCACGATGATTTCTATCAGGGCGGCGGGCACCAATACATTCAGCTTGGGCCGAAGCTGATCGATCCGCCGGGCGAGTGCCGCAACAATCACGAGGTCCATTGCGCGCTGGCCAAACGCCTCGGCGCGCGGCATCCGGGTTTCGAGATGACCCCGCGCGAGCTGATCGACTGGACTCTTCGGAATTCCGGCTGGGGCACGCTCGCCGATCTGGAGGCGAACCGCTGGATCGACTGCCAGCCCGACTTCGACACCGCGCATTACACCAAGGGCTTTGCCTGGCCGGACGGCAAATTCCGCTTCAAGCCGGACTGGAAGACCGTGCCGTTCCGTTCGCCCTGGCATGCCGGGCCTGTGAACCAGATGCCGCCGCTGCCCGACCACTGGGAGGTGATCGAGGAAGCCACAGCGGAGCATCCGTTCCGCCTCGCCACCTCGCCGGCGCGCAATTTTCTGAATTCCACCTTCAACGAGACGCCGACTTCAGTCGCGCGGGAAAAACGTCCGACCGTGATGATCCATCCCGACGACGCCGCCGCGAATGGCATTGCTGACGGCGACAAGGTCGTGCTCGGCAACACGCGCGGCGAGGTGCGGCTGCACGCGAAACATTTCGACGGCGTGCGCCGCGGCGTGCTGATCGCCGAATCGATCTGGCCGAACGCAGCCTATGAGGACGGAAAGGGCATCAACACGCTCACCGGCGCCGACGCGATCGCGCCGTATGGCGGCGCGGCGTTCCATGACAATCGGGTTTGGGTGAAACGAGCGTAGCCGTCCGTCACACTCCGACCTCGCCCTGACGCCGTTTCGTCTTCCCGGTGTCATCAACCCGTAATTGTTTTTTCCTTGAGTCTATGCTACCCGCAGGCCTCTGCTGGGGAGATACCATATGGCTGTTCGCATCATCGCGGCGCTGCTCGCCGCGGCCACAGTCACGCTGTTTTCATTCAACGCGCAGGCTTGGCACGCCGCCGGCCACATGATGACCGCGGCTGTCGCCTGGGAGCAGATGACGCCCGCGGCGCGCAAGCGCGCCAGCGAACTGCTCAAGCTCAATCCCGACTACGACACATGGGTCAAGGGCGTTGCCGCCTCGGCCAAGGACAAGACCGCGTTCGTGCGCGCCGCTACCTGGCCCGACGACATCAAGATCAAGGCGACGCACCCAAATTCGGTCGATGACGGCGAGGAGCCGACCAACCCCAATGCCGCGGCGAATATCGGCTACTCCGATAAATTGATGCACAAATACTGGCACTACGTCGATCTGCCGTTCTCGCCCGACGGGACCAAGCTGACCGGTCCGAAGGACCCGAACGCTGAAACGCGGATCAAGACGTTCCGCGACACCATCGCGGCGGCGGGCGCCAGCGATGACGTGAAATCCTACGACACCGCGTGGCTGATCCACATCGTCGGCGATGTGCATCAGCCGCTGCATGCGACATCGCGCTTCACCACATTGCACACCGATGGCGACGAGGGCGGCAATCTGGTCAAGATCACGTGCTCGCCGAACTGCGGCAACAACCTGCACAGCTTCTGGGACGGCCTGTTCGACACCAACAAGACCCCGAAAGCCTCGATCGCGGCCGCCGCCAAGCTCAAGAAGGCGACCGGGGCCGCGGCCGGCGAAAATGATCCGCACGTCTGGATCACGGAGAGCTTCGAGATCGCCAAGAAGACGGTTTACGGCAGGCCGATCGGCACCACGAGCAAGACCGTCACCCTCACGCCGGCTTACAAGAAGGCCGCGGCGGCGATCGGGCGCCAGCGCGTCGCGCTCGGCGGCGCGCGGCTCGCCAAGCTGTTCAACGACGCATTCAAGTAAGGGCTTGCGGCGCCTGTTCTACTCCAACGGCTTGAGCGGCAGCGGCTTGCCGTCCGGCACCGGCACTTCGGCGACGTTGAGCGTCATCGAGACCGCCGCATAGTAGCCGCTGACGCCGACGAGATCGACCACGCCTTGCTCGCCGAACAGCGCCTTGACGCGCTGGAAATTGGTATCGTCGACTTTCTTGGCGCGATGAAGCTGGATGCAGAAGTCGTAGACCGCGGCCTCGTCCTCTTTCATGGTCGCGGGCCGTTTGCCGAGCGCCACGTCCTCGGCGATTTTCGGATCGAGCCCGGCCTTCATCGCAAGCGCATGATGCGCATACCATTCATATTGTGAGGTCCATTCGCGCGCCGTGATCAGGATCGCGAGCTCATTCAAGTGCTTCGGGATCGAGCTCTTGAAGCGGATGTGCTCGCCGACCGCCTGAATGCGCATGCCGAATTCCGGACTGCGCATCCACGCATTGAACGGGCCGCCTTTGAGCACGCGCGTTGCGGCCTCGCCGCCATAGTTCTGGGCGCGCGGGCCGGCGATGAGAGTTTCGTAGAGCTTTTTCTGCTCGGCGTTCATCTGCTCGGGCTGAATGATGGGGAAGCGGTCCGCCGCGTGCGCGGCGCTGAACGTCGCGAGAATGGCCGCGGCCGCGAATGTGAGCCTCATGGCGTCCTCCTGTTTGCACCGCGCATTTGCGTGTGCGTCGGCGCTCTGCTGTTTGCGACCCGCGCTTGATCCGCGCGTGTGTCGATCATGCGATTGTCCCGCTTTGCAGGATCGCGGCGCAAGGGGCCTTGCGACTAGGCCGCCGGCGCTGCCGGCGGCTGGTCCTGCGCGGTCGCGGCGCTGGCGGCCGGTTGCGCCACCTTGGAGCCGAAATACACCGCGTTGCTGATCCCCATCAGGATCTGGAAGCCCTGCGGGATTTCCGGGATCACATAGGTCGTCAGCACGCGCATCACCACGAAGCCGGCGGTAATCAGCGTGAAATACAGCATCTGCACGCGCGAGATATCGATCTCGCGATGGCCGCCGGTATCGTTGACGACGAGGTCGGACCAGCGCGGCCGGCGCAATGGCGCGGGCATGGCGGATGCCGCCGCGACGGCTTGGGCCACCTGCGTGCCGTCATGCAGCTTGCTTCCGACCGTCACGGCGCCCGAAATGCCGAGCAGCACCAGCGTTCCGGTCGTGACCTCGATCAGCTCGCCCGCCAGCACCATGACGTAGACCGCCGAGGCCGCGACCACGAAGGTCCACAGCACCATCTGCAACTGCGACAGGCTCGCATAGCCGTCCGGCGTGGTGATGATGCGGATGATCACTCCGACATCGCCGAGGCCGGCCCGCTTGAGCCTGCGGCGGCAGACGAAGCTGAGAACCGCCAATGCCACGAATACGGTCAGGACCGCGAGCAGCAGCGCCCAGAACGGATTGGTGACGCCGATGGCGTGCGAGACGTCGGCCGCGACCAGGAAGCCGCCATCGGGGTTCTTGCCCAGCACCAGGATGCGCACGTCGGCGAGCGGCACCAGATAGAGGCCGGCATATTCGCCGTCGCCGCCAAAGCGCGGCGGTGCCTTCGGCAAGTTCATCGGAACCACGACGGTGACCTTCAGCAGGCGGCCGCCATCGGTGAGATCGAGATGCGTCGGACGCGCGGTGA
>JBBWZU010000760.1:0-6195 GCA_039649225.1 Hyphomicrobiales bacterium
CCTTCGGCGTAGATCACCTGCGCGGCGATCTTGCAGAACGAGGCGTAGAAATGCTGGTTCGACTTGACCACCAGAATTTTGCGCCGCGTCGGGTCGATGCCGAAATTGGAGAACAGGTCGGACCCCATCGCCTGCGCGCGTGTGGAACTCAGCACGGCCTCGACGCCGTCCATGCGGATCGACACAACGTCTCCGAGCGGCACGATGGCGCCGGCGAAGGTCTGATGCGCGTTTGGGACGCAGCGGATGATCTCCACCTCGGCATCGACCGGCGGACCGGATGCGAGCGCAGTCTTGCCGCCGAAACGGAACGGCAGTTTCGCGCCCTCGCCGGCGTCGAACGCGAGCCGCACCGCGATCGGGTCCCAGATCGGCGCGACCGCCGCGCCGGCAACGCCGCGTGCGATCAGGCGATGCAGGAACGTGGTGTTGTCCGACGGGGCGCCACCGCCCGCATTGTCGGTGGTATCGGCGATCACCACCGGGCCGCCGCTTTGCGCGAGCGCGAAATCGATCGCACCGTCGACCGAATATCCCTGCGGCGCGGCGCTCGCGCGGAACGCGATCAGCTCGCGGCCGATCTGTTCGGCAAGCTGGTCGCCATGCGGCTTCGCATCGTCGGTGAACACGAGGATGCGTACCGAGCATTCCGGCACGTCCCCATAGGGAAAACAGTGTCCGATCGAAATCGACAGCACGCGGTCCTTGCCCTCCAGCGCCATGATCTTGTCGACGAGGCCGCGCATCGGCTGGGTCGAAGTCGGAAAGCTGGCCAGCATGCGGCAGTCGTAGACCGACTTCACCGGCTTGATCTCGTGGCGGATGGCGCGCAGCGTGAGGTCAACCATCTCCTCGCCGCGCTCGACGAAATCGGTGTGCGGATATTCCTTGAACAGCACGATGATGTCGGCGATCGAGCAGCGCTTGGCCGTGAGATGGCAATGTGGATCGAGCTCGATGCCGATCACGCATGTCGGCCCAACCAGCGCACGCACGCGTTCGAGGAAGTCGCCCTCGCAGTCGTCATAGCCGTGCGCCACCATGGCGCCGTGCAGGTTGAAGACCGCGCCGTCGACCGGGAGCGCGGCTTTGAGTTGCCCGAGGATTTCATCGCGCATGCGCTCGTAGGCTGCACGCGATGCCGCACCGCCCGGCTGCGCCGCATAGCATGAACCCTCGATCAGCTCGATCTCGCCGCGCTTGGCGCGCGCCCGCACGGCGTCCATTGCGCCGGTCTGGTGCGCGCCCTTAGCGGGATACTGGCCGGACGGAAAGTAGACTTTCTCAACGAAAGCTTGATAGGAGGTCGGTAGCGGCAGGAAGGTGTTCGCCTCGAGCGCGAGGGCTGCGTAGAACAGGCGCATACAACGACACTCCATTGTCATCCCGGCCGAGCGCGTAGCGCGAGACCCGGGACCCATACACGCCGGCGATATTCAAGACATCAAAGATGGGTCCCGGATCGCGCTTACAGTGCGTCCGGGATGACAGCTCACGTCTTCTCGACGTTCCAGAACGGGATGACCTCCGGGAACCCCAGCACGCCTTTGAGATTCTTGCGGTAGGCGACCGGCGAGAGCCACTGGCCGAGCCAGACATGCGGCACGAAGTCCCAGTCGTGCTTTTGCATCTCGCGTGCGACCGCCTTCTGCTCGTCGAGGCTTCCCGCCGCGGCCCATTTGTCGCGCAGTTTCTCGTGTACGTCATCGGTCGGCCAGCCGAACCAGCCTTTGTCGCCGGTCGCCTGATGGCCGACCCACGCAATCGCGTTGCCGACCGAGGCTACGCCCGACCATGTGATGAAGATGTTCCAGCCGCCCTGATCCGGCGGCGCCTTCACGGCCCGCCGCGTGATGACGCCGCCCCAGTCTGAGGACGCAAGTTGTGCATTGATGCCGGCATCGCGCAGGCGCTGGGCGACGAGCTGCGCGGAATTGTTCATAAAATCGATGTTGGTGGCGTGCAGCACCGTCACGGGCCGGCCGTCATAGCCGGCCTTCTTGAACAGCTCTTTGGCCTTGGCGAGATTCGGCGCCTCCTTGAACCAGGCGGTGTTCTCGTCGTTCTCCATCGGCGTGCCGCAGGCGAAGTTGGACGGACACTTCTTGTAGTATTTTGGATTGCCGAACGAGGCCTTCATGAACTCTTCCTGATTGATCAGGTAGAGCAGCGCCTTGCGAGCATCGACATTGTCGAACGGCGGATACAGGTGGTTGAGCCGCATGATGCCGAAATTGCCGAGCTTGTTGAGCACCTCGACCTTGATGTCGGGATCGCTTTCGAGCGTATCGAGCAGGTCGAGCGGCGGGATCTCGAAGAAATCGATCTCGGCGGCCTTCAGCGCCTGCAGGGCGGTCTGCGAGTCCGGCATGTTCTCGTAGATGACGCGGTCGACCTTGACGATCTTCGAGCCGGCAAGGCCTGAGGGCGGTTCGGAGCGCGGCACGTAGTTCGAATTGCGGTCGTAAACATAGCGCGTGCCCTGGCGGGTCTCGTCGCGATTATAGCTGAACGGACCGGAGCCGATATATTCGGTGATCTGCTGGTTCGGGTCGGTCTCGGCTTCCTTCTTGCGCATGATGTAGAGGAGGGGCGTCGCGGTCTTCGCCATCAGCTCGGTGATGAGCCCATACGGCTCCTTCAGCGCGATGATGAAGGTCTTGTCGTCTTTCTTTGAAATGTCCTTTACCCGCGGCATCATGTGCTGGCCGCCGCCGTCGCGCGCCGCCCAGCGGCGGATCGAGGCAACGACATCGTCGGCGGTCACCGCGGAGCCGTCGTGGAATTTCAAGCCGTCGCGCAGCTCGAACGTATGGGTGAGCTTGTCGTCCGAGACGCCGAACTTGCCGACCATCTGCGGCTGCGGACGCTGATTGGCGTCGAGCGCGAACAGCGTGTCGTAGATCATGGCGCCATGGTAGGCGGTGATGTTCGCGGTGGTCCAGATCGGATCGAGCGAGCGCAGGTCGCCCTGCATCACGGCGCGGATCGTCTTGGCGCGCGATGGCGCCTGTGCACGGATGATGCCGGGCGCAGCGGTGAGCGCGGTTGCGGCGAGCGTGCCCTGGACGAAGCGGCGGCGCGTGGTTCGCATCGAGGTCTCCCCTGTTTTGCCGGATTAACTCACGGAACGGTGGAGCGGGACAAGCGGTCTCTTGCGCCCTCATGGTGAGAAGCGCCTGAAAGGCGCGCCGCGCATGCCTCAAATGACCATCCGCCCCTCCGGTAGTTCCGCATGCGGCCAGATGGTGCGGCGGATCTTGCGGTATGGATACTTGCGCGCATCGAGCGGCGAGGGGCCTTCGCCGTCGCAATACAGCACCTTGGTGGCGATCGGCGCGTAGGCGGCGTGGAAGTGGTTGGTCGATTTCACCCCGATGTAGCGCTTGGCGAGGAGATCGATACCGACAGCGGTGAATATCTCGGTGCCGAGCGCCTGGATGCGATGCGAGATCAGCGTGACGTCCACGCCGCCGATGCGGATGCCGGCGGCGTCCCCGAACGGCGCCATGGCGTTGCCGAATGTCTGCTGGCCGTTTTTCGCCAGGCCGATGATCGTCACATCGCGATCGATCGGCGTGCCGGACGTCGGCGCGGTCTTGCCGCCGAAACGCAGCGGGATCGTCGCGCCGACGCCCGCCGTGTGACAGAACTGCACCGCGACCGGATCCCAGACCGGGCCGACGGCAGCATCGTGGATGCCGCGCTCGAGCAGGCGCCGGATGATGTTGGTGTTGTCCGAAGCCGCACCGCCGCCGGCATTGTCGGAGGAGTCCGCCACCACGACCGGACCCTTCGGCTCCGCGTATGCGGCGTCGATGGCTTCATCGATCGAAAGACACGGCGGATACCAGGTGCCGCGCTTGGCGCGTACCTCTTCGCCAAGCTGGCACGCCAGCGCGTCGCCCTTGGTCTTGGCGTCATCGGTCACCACCAGCACGCGGGTGCCATATTCCGGCGCATCGCCCTGCGCGAAGCCGTGGCCGAGCGATACCGACAGGATGCCGTCGCGGCCTTCCAGGCTTTTCATCTTGGCGACGAAGCCGATGCCCGGCTCGCGCGTGGTCGGAAACAGGTCGATCATGCCGCAGTCGTAGAGCGACATCACGGGTCTGATCTCGCGACGGATCGCCTTGAGCACCAGCGTGACCAGTTCCTCGGCGCGCTCGGCGAAGTCGATATGCGGATATTCCTTGAACAGGATGATGATGTCGGCGCCGCGCACGCGCTTTTCGGTGAGATGACAGTGCGGGTCGAGCTCGACGCCGATGACGGCTTTCGGCCCGACGATCTCACGCACGCGCGCGATCAGGTCGCCTTCGCAGTCGTCGTAGCCATGCGCCATCATGGCGCCGTGCAGGCCGAGCAATACGCCATCGAGGGGCATCGCGGCGCGAAGCTGATCGAGGATTTCGTCGCGCATGCTTTCGTAGGCGGCCTGCAACGTCGGCCCGGATGGTTCGGCCCAGAAGCACGAGCCCTCGATCAGGTCGAAGCCTTCCTGCTTGGCCCGCCGCCGCGCCACCCAGAGCGGCCCGGTGCAGAGCGTGCCGCGATCCGGGTGCTCGCCGGGGCGGAAATACATCGAGTTCTCATACGTCTCGCGGCTGGTCGGGATCGGCGAGAACGAGTTGGTCTCGGTCGCGAGCGAGGCCGCGAAGATGCGCATGGCGTTCCTTGGAGGCTGGAGCGGGCAGGGCACAAATCCTACGCGCGAGCCCCAAGGCAGGTCAAAACTGGTCGGAAGACGCGAGCGCAAGGACGCGCTTCGCGCTTATGGCGTCTTGCGCGGCGGATATTTGGGCGCCTTTGGCAGCTCGATCTTTCCTTTGTCGCACTGGTTCAGCTCGATCTGCGCGTTGGGGTCGGCTTTGGCTCTCCATATCGCCTGCCAGAACCATGGCGCGAACTCCGAGCAGGTCTCGCCGTTCCATTCGACCCATTGCTGGAAGTTGTTGTAGGTCTCGCTGCTGAGGCGTGCGACCCGAAGCTCGGGTTCATCGAGATCGTAAATCTTGTCTGCGTCGTCCGGCGTCAGCCGCAGGAACCGCGGATTGGACGTGTCATCGGCCCATGTCTTGGTCCAGGTCTTGGCGCCTTTCATCTGGATGCCGTTCTGCCAATCGTGCGCCATGATCTGCCGCCGGAACGTCCAGCCGGCCTTGATGACCTTCGATACGCCCGCTGGCTTGAGCGTCGCGACGGCTATGATCTTTCCCGACGCCGCCATAGCGGCCACGAAATGGCTAGAGTCCGGATCGTCATCCTTGATGCTGTCATTGATGCCGACCTGGACACCGCTCGGATAGGTCACGGGTCCGAGCTTTTCAGTTCCGTCGCGCGATTTCGCATTCCGCGGCGGCGCGCCTTTCGGCCGCGGCCCATCGGCGGTCAGAATTTCGATGCTGGCCGAGACGATCCAGATCTCGATCGTGCGCGTGGTCCCGCCGTATTCGATCTTGATCGTGGCCTTGTCGGCTGCATCGCGGTCGACCGCACGCTGATTCAGCTTGCCCTTGACCGGCTTGCCGCCGGTCCAGTTGATCAGCTTCCACTCGTCGGCAGAGTTCGGATCGGTCGTGACTTCGATGACGACCTGCGCCGCCGACTTCTGCGTCGCCGCCCAAACATTTGCGCCGGTCACGTTCTTTTGCGATGCGCCGGTGACCGACACGCTCACCAATTTGGCCATCCGGGCCTCCAACAGCGGAATGCGCGTCCTGGACCACGCCGGACCGCAGGTGTCGCTCTGGATTAGTCTGCTGGCCGGCATAGTCGGTTGGCCGCGCGGCCAGGTGGGAGCCAGCTTCTCGTCCAATGGCGGGGACGGCGGATCAAATCTTATGCAACCGCCGCAAGAACGGTCAAAAGGTACCGGCGCACGGCGGCAATCTCCCAAAAGATCCGCTGGCCCGCTTCTTGCTGCGAGAAGAATCTCGCGCGTTTTTTTGGATAGGAGTGCCCGCATGAGCTTTCGCCCCGCCTGCCTTGCAGCCGCGTTGACCGGCTCGCTCGCACTGGCGGCACCCGCCGGGGCCGAGACAATGTTGCGCATCGGGATGACGGCCTCCGACATCCCGACCGCGACCGGCATGCCGAACAATGGCTTCGAGGGCATGCGCTTCCTTGGCTATCCGATCTTCGAGGGCCTGGTGCTGTGGGATCTCTCAAGCTCAGCCAAGCTCGCCGGATTGC
>JBBWZU010000764.1:0-7897 GCA_039649225.1 Hyphomicrobiales bacterium
GGCGTCAGCCGCGAGGTCTTCGGCGCGCTCAGCTTGAGCGGCGGAATACGCACCTGCTGGCCGACTTCGAGCCGGTCCTTGGTGTCGGCGCGTTTGCCGTTCACCCGCACCTCGCCTTTGCGCACGATGCGCTGGATGTGGCTGAACGACAGCCCGGGAAACTTCGCCTCGAAGAAGCGATCGAGCCGCATGCCGGATTCATCGGCGCCGACCGTGACGGTCTGAACCGCGGACGCGGCTTCGGGCAGCGGCGCGGGCTCAGGCTTCGGCGCAGGCGGCTCAGGCCGATGGTGCGGGCGCGGCTCGAAGCTGCGTTCGCGCGGCCTGCCGGCATCGAACCCGCGCGGCTTGCGGGTATCATGATCGCGCGACTTGCGGGCATCGACGTCACGCGGCGGGCGCGCCGCAAACGCGCGCTTCGGCTCCAGCCGCTTCTCCACCGCGGCGCGACGGTCGGCGCGCGGCTCGAAATTCGACTCGTTGGTATGGCGCGTGCCGAACGAACCCTCCGGCTTGTGGGCGCGGAATTGGCGCGCTTCGCCCCGGCTCTCGAACACCTCGCGCGGCGGACGCGCGCCCCGTCCCTCGCGGGCCCCCTTTCCCTCGCGCGCACCTTTTCCCTCGCGGGGCGTGCGGCCCTCCTTGAAACGCGCATCGAATGACCGGCGCGGCTTGCGATCGCCGAACGAACGTGGTTCGCGCCCCTCGGGCGCAGCCTCGCCACGGCGCGGCTCGCGCGGCGGACGGGCGTCGGCCGCGCGTGCGCCGAATGAGCTTTTCGGCTTGCGCGAGCCAAATGACCGCGGCTCGCTTTGCCGCGCACCAGCCTCCTCGCGCGGTTTTCTGGGGCCCGCCGGGGGCTTTCCATGGCCTGCCGGCGGCTTGCCGCGCTGGGGACCTCGTTTGGGGCCGCCCGCTCCGGGGCGGCCTGCGCCGCGCCTGTTGCCGGATCCGCGTTTCATGGGCATCGTTGCATCTCAATATGTTCGCCGTTCCAGGTGACGGCGAGGCGTTCGCCCTTCATCGCCAGCGTGATCGGGTGTTTGGTCATCAGGCCCGCGCTGTTCGAGCAGCGCCCCTCGATGTAGAGCGCGCGATCGGCCTTGTACATCTTTCCGATGGTGCAGGACTCGTCCGACCACTTGAGGCTGGTCGCCGTGACCGTCAGGGGCGCGGTCTTGCGCGTGTCGCCGCCATAGCCGCAATGCTGCGCATCGACCGCCCAGCGGCCGACCTGCTGTTCCTCGGCACGCGCAACACCGCCCGCGACGACGATCGCGGCCATCATCATTCCCAGAAATTTCACGAATTCCGCTCCTGCCTTCGCTTGGCCCAATAGTCCAGCCGCTTCCTGATCTCGCGTTCGAAACCGCGCTCGGGCGGGTCATAGAATTGCTGCCGGCCGAGCGCTTCCGGGAAGTAGTCCTGGCCGGAAAATGCGTCCGGCGCGTCGTGGTCGTATTCGTAGCCCGCGCCGTACTCCTCCTCTTTCATCAGCCGGGTCGGCGCATTGAGGATGTGCTTGGGCGGCAGCAGCGAACCGGCCTCCTTGGCGACCCGCATCGCCGCCCCATAGGCCTTGTAGGCGGCGTTGGATTTGGGTGCGGTCGCCAGATAAATCACCGCCTGCGCAATCGCGAGCTCGCCCTCCGGAGACCCCAAAAAATCATAGGCGTCCTTGGCGGCATTGCAGATGCTAAGCGCCTGCGGATCGGCGAGCCCGATGTCCTCGACCGCCATGCGCACCACGCGGCGCGCCAGATAAAGCGGATCCTCGCCGGCATCGAGCATGCGGCAGAGATAATAGAGCGCCGCATCCGGATCCGAGCCGCGCACCGACTTGTGCAGCGCCGAGATCAGATTGTAGTGGCCATCCTGGCTCTTGTCGTAGATCGGAGCGCGCCGCTGTACGACGTTCTGCAATCCGGCATTGTCGAACACTTCGCCTGGGCGCGCCGCGCGCCAGATTTCCTCGGCCAGCGTCAACGAGGCACGGCCGTCGCCATCCGCCATGCGGGCGAGCGCGGCGCGTGCATCCGCGTCGAGCGGCAGCTTGCGACCCTCGATCTCCTCGGCGCGCGCCAGCAATTGCTCGATCGCGATGGAATCGAGCGGCCGGAATACCAGCACGCGCGCGCGCGACAGCAGCGCGGCATTCAGCTCGAACGAGGGATTTTCAGTGGTGGCGCCGACCAGCACCACGGTGCCGTCCTCCATCACGGGCAGGAAGCTGTCCTGCTGGGCGCGGTTGAAGCGATGCACCTCGTCGATGAACAGCAGCGTGCCCTGCCCCATCTCGCGCCGCGCCCGCGCCGCCTCGAACGCCTTCTTCAGGTCGGAGACGCCGGAAAACACCGCCGACAGCTGCTCGAAATGCAGCGCGGTCGCGTCCGCGAGCAGCCGCGCCACCGTGGTCTTGCCGGTGCCGGGCGGTCCCCAAAACACCAGCGAGCCGAGCGAGCGCGTCGCCAGCATGCGGGTGAGCGCGCCGTCCGGGCCGAGCAGATGATCCTGCCCGACGACTTCAGAGAGCTTGGTCGGGCGCAGCCGGTCGGCGAGCGGACGCGGGGCGTCCTGCTCCAAGCCTGCGGCTTCAAACAGGTTCGCGCCGCGTTTGGGGCGGGAGGTCATCCCCCCAACGTCACGGAAATCTGCTGTCCGCCGCGCACGATGGTGATGGTCCAGCGCCGAACAGAGTCTTTGGCGGCGCGCTCGAGATCGCGCGTGCGTTCGATCTTCTCATTGTTGACCGCCGCGATGACATCGCCCCGCCGGAAGCCAAGGTTCTGTGCCAGCGAGCCGTCCGCGACCTCGAGCACGATCACGCCTTCGGCCGAAGCATCGAGGTGCAATTCGTCGGCGAGTGCCGGCGAAATGTTCGCGACCTTCACGCCCATGAACGGCGAGCGCGCCTTGATGACGAGTTCGTCGCGCGGCGTCTCAGGGGCTGCCTCCAGCGCGACGTTGAGCTTGGTTTCTTTGCCAGCACGCACGATGCCGAGCTGCGCGTTTCCGCCCAGCGCCTTGGTGGCGAAGCGGTAGTCGAACGCGTTCTGGTCATCAACGGTCTGCCCGTCGATCGCCACGATCAGATCGCCGGTCTTAAGGCCGCCGCGCGCCGCCGGGCTCTTTTCGGTGACGGTTGCCACCAGCGCGCCGACCGGGCGCTTGAGCCCGAGGCTGTCGGCGATCTCCGGCGTCACCGCCTGCAGCTTGGCGCCAAGCCAGGGACGCTTCACGGTGGTGCCGCCGGTCTTGGCCGACGCAAGCACCACCTTGACCATGTTCACAGGGATCGCAAAGCCGATGCCCTGCGAGCCGCCCGAGCGCGAGAAGATCGCGGTGTTGAGCCCGATCAGGCGGCCGGAAAGATCGACCAGCGCGCCGCCTGAATTACCCGGATTGATCGCCGCGTCGGTCTGGATGAAGAACTGGAAATCGCTGATGCCGACCTGGGTGCGGGCGAGCGCCGACACGATGCCGTGGGTCACGGTCTGCCCGACGCCGAACGGATTGCCGATCGCCATCACGACGTCGCCGACCTGCAACTCGTCGGAATTGCCAAGCTCGATTGCCGCAAAGCGCTCGCGACCATCCTTGACGCGCAGGACCGCGAGATCGGTGCGCGCATCCTTGAGCACGATCTCGGCCTCGAACTCGCGCTTGTCGGCGAGCGAGACCTTTACCTCGGTCGCGCCCTCGATCACGTGGTTGTTGGTCATGATCAGCCCGGAGGGGTCGACAATGACGCCCGAGCCGAGCGAGCGCTGCACCTGCTCGCGCGGGGTGCCGCCCGGCCCGCCGCCGAAGAAACGGCGGAAGAACGGGTCGTCCATCATCGGATTGCGGTTCTCGACGACCTTGGCGGCGTAGACGTTGACCACCGAGGGGGCGGCCTTCTGCACCACTGGCGCGTAGGAGAGCCGCAATTCCGTCGGCGAGGCCGGCACGCGGCGCTCCTGGGCGGCAGCCGGGGCCACAAGGGTGGCGATAGCCGCCAAGAAGGCAATCAGGCGAAGAATCATGGGCTTTTCGGGTCCGTTTTTCGCCCGAGATATAGAGGTTTAAGTCGGGCGGTTGAAGGGCCGGAATTGCGCTCAGCGCCGGTGGCGCCAGGTCGTCCCCGCTCCATAACCCGTCGCCACGGCCAACGTCATGCATCCGTCACGTGCAACCGGCCGTCTTGCGACGTTTGGGGTACGATTGCGTGGACCGCCCGATCATCTCACACTTGGGCTTCGGGCGGCCTTGGGGAAGGCCGCGAGCGGACCGGCGTGGGTCTCACTGGGGTTGGGGGCTTCGATAATGGACGATCAGGCAAAGACGCGGCAGGCGGTATCTGCCGCGGTCATCGGCAATGTTCTCGAATGGTACGACTTCTCGGTCTACGCCTTCGTGGCGGTCATTCTGTCGCGCAAATTCTTCCCACCGGGCGATGAAGTCACAGCCCTGCTCTCGACCTTTCTCGCCTATGGACTTGGTTTCGTGGCCCGCCCGCTCGGCGGTATCGTGATAGGACGCATCGGCGACACGCACGGCCGCAAGACCGCGCTGCTGATCACCATTGCGATGATGGCGATCGGCACCGTTCTGGTCGGCATCCTGCCGACCTATGCGGCCATCGGCATCGCGGCACCGCTTCTCCTGGTCGCGGCGCGCCTGATGCAGGGGTTCTCGGCCGGCGGCGAATGGGGCGGCTCGACGGCCTACATCGTCGAATGGGCCCCGGCCGGCAAGCGCGGCCTTTATGGCAGCTTCCAGCAACTCAGCGTCGTTGCCGGCCTGCTGCTCGGCTCGGCTGTGGCGGCGATCTTCAATTCGGTGTTCACGCCCGAGCAGATGGATGCCTGGGGCTGGCGCGTGCCGTTCCTGCTCGGCGGCATCTTGGGACCGGTCGGCCTCTGGATGCGCCGCACCATCGACGAGACTCCGGCCTACAAGAAGGCCGCGGCAACACCGGTCCCGGCCGCCGCGGGCGAGGCCACCCCGCTGGTCATGGCGGCCCGCGCATTCGGTTTCACGATCGTGTGGACGGTCTGCTTCTACGTGCTGCTCAGCTACATGCCCACCTACACGCAGAAATACCTCAAGATCAGCGCGTCGGCCGCGCTCTGGGCCAACACCATCGGCCTGCTGGTGCTGATGCTTTTCATTCCGGTCATGGGCGCGCTCTCCGACAAGATCGGCCGCAAACCGCTGCTGCTCGCCTGCTGCATCGCTTTCGTGGTGGTGCCCTACCCGCTGTTCAGTTTCCTGGTCGACGGCGCCTCCTATACGCAGCTGATCCTGGTGCAGATCGTGTTCGCGATCCTGATCTCGACCTTCTCGGGGGCAGGACCGGCGGCGATTGCCGAAATATTCCCGACACGCACGCGCTCGACCTGGATGACGACCGGCTATGCGCTGGCGGTCGCGATCTTCGGCGGCTTTGCACCGCTCATTTCGGTGTATCTGATCGACAAATTCGCCTCTCCGCTCGCACACGTATTCTATCTGATCGCGGCCGCGATCGTGTCGACGATCGTGATCGCGACCTTGCGCGAGACCGCACATGAGGAACTTGGCTAGCAGATGCTGATCACCTACCAGGGCAAGCGCGTGATCGTGGCCGGTGCGGCGCGCGGCATCGGTCACGCCATCGCGGTCGCATTCGCCGAGAACGGCGGTGAGGTGACCGCCTGCGACCGGCTGGTCGAGGAGGTGAAAAGCTTCGCCGGCCCGGTAAAGGGCGGCGGCATTGTTCACGCCGCTGCCGTGGACGTCACCGACAAGCCCTCCGTCGAGGCCGTGGTGGCGGCGGCCGGCGGCAGCATCGATGTGCTGGTCTATGTGGCGGGCGGCATTCGCGGGCAGAAGCACAGGCCGCTGGAAGAGGTTCCGGTCGAGGACTTCCATCAGATCGTGGACGCGAACCTCACCGGTGCGTTTCTGTTCGCGCAGGCGGTGGCACCCGGCATGAAGCGCGCCGGAAAGGGGCGCATCGTCACGATCTCGAGCCGCGCCGCGCTGGCGCCAAGCCTCACCGGCATCCAGGCTTACGCCTCCGCCAAGCACGGCCAGCTCGGATTGGTCCGCCAGCTCGCCCATGAGCTCGGCCAGTTCGGCATCACGGTCAATACGGTCGCGCCCGGCTTCCTGCGCACCAGCCCGGACTACGAGCCGCAATGGGACGGCTGGGGAATCGAGGGACAAAAGGCGTTCGTCGAGCGCATTGCCATGCGCCGGATGGGAACCCCGCAAGACATTGCGGATGCTGTCATGTTCCTGGCTTCGGACTATGCTTCCTGGATCACCGGCCAGATTTTGCCCGTGATGGGATCGCCGTCTTAAGTAACCTGCTGGAGCCGAGAATGAACGAACAGAAGCCGCTGGAACCATGGCAGTGGCCGGAAGAACATTGGCGCAAGCTGGTCAATCACGTCCGCGCCGGCCGCCCGCTGCGCCCGAAGTCCTGGAAGGACGGCGCGCGCTGCGCCTTCGCGATCTCGTTCGACAGCGATCATGAGACCAGCGACCTGCGCGAAGGCGGCAAGTCGATCGGCCGCCTGGCCTGGGGCCAGTACGGCAGCCGCGTCGGCGTGCCGCGCATCCTGCGCCTGTTGAAGAAATACGAGGTGCCGGCGACGTTTTATGTACCGGCGGTGGCCGCCCTGCTCCACCCGGATGAGCAACGCCAGGTGATCGCCGAAGGGCACGAGATCGGCATCCACAGCTGGATCCACGAGCTCAATTCGGTGCTCTCCTACGAGGCCGAAAGCGACATCATGAACCGCGCCGCCGATACGCTGGAGAAGGTCACCGGCGTGCGCCCGGTCGGCTCGCGCACCGCCTCGTGGGATTTCTCGCCGCATACGCTGCGCATCACCAAGGAAATGGGACTGCTCTACGATTCCTCGCTGATGGCCGACGAGGACTGCTACGACCTCGAACTCGAAGGCCAATCGACCGGCGTGGTCGAGCTTCCGGTCGAATGGGTGCGCGACGATGCGCCCTATTTCATGATGAACCGCTTCGCCGGCATTCGTCCGCAAATGCCGACCGAGGCCGTGCTCAGCATCTTCAAGCGCGAGTTCGACGCCGCCTACGAGGAAGGCGGGATCTGCCAGATCACCACCCATCCGCATATCATCGGCTATCGCTCGCGCATCTGGATCATCGAGGAGCTGATCCGGCACGCCAAATCGCGGCCTGGCGTCTGGTTCGCAACGCATGCGCAGGTCGCCGCCTATGCCAAGGAGCACGCCGCCTGATGCGTATCGCGGTCGTCGCCGACATCCACGGCAATGTGCGCGCGCTGCGCGCCGTGATGGACGACATCAAGACGGTGTCGCCCGATACCGTCGTCAATCTCGGCGACTGCGTGTCGGGCCCGCTGGAGGCGGCCGAGACCTGCGACGTGCTGATCAGCCTGGCGTGGACCACCATCCGCGGCAATCACGACCGCCAGCTGATCGATCGTCCGATCGCCGAAATGGGCGGCTCGGACCAGGCGGCCGCGGGCGAATTGAAGAACCATCACAGCGGCTGGCTCTCGGCGCTGGAGCCGACCGCCGAAGTCGAGGACCTGCTGCTCTGTCACGGCACGCCGGACAACGACAACCAGTACCTGCTGGAGACGGTCGAGCCCGACGGCCGCGTGCGGCTCGCCACGCAGGCCGAGATCGCGCGCCGGCTCGACGGCTCCAGCGCCAAGATCGTGCTGTGCGCGCACAGCCATCAGCCGCGTTTCGTCGCGCTGAATGACGGCCGCATTGTCATCAATCCCGGCAGCGTCGGGCTTCCGGCCTATATCGACACCGCGCCGGTGCGGCACGCGATGGAGATGGGCGCGCCGCATGCCCGTTACGCCGTGCTCGAGCGGCGCAAATCAGGCGAGCCGTGGCATGTCACGTTCCGT
>JBBWZU010000812.1:0-13925 GCA_039649225.1 Hyphomicrobiales bacterium
GGCGCCGGCTCGGCCGGCTGCACACTCGCCGCTCGCCTGACCGAGGACGCGGCGTGCCGCGTTCTGGTGCTGGAGGCGGGAGGCTGGGATCGCGACCCGTGGATCCATCTGCCGCTCGGCTGGGGCAAGTTGCTCAAGGAGCGTCGCCACGACTGGATGTACGAAGCCGAACCGGACAGCAGCACCGGCGACCGCCGCATCGAATGCGCGCGCGGCAAGATCGTGGGCGGCTCGTCGTCGATCAACGCGATGGCCTATGTGCGCGGCCACCGCGCCGACTACGACCGCTGGGCATCGTATGGGCTGCCCGGCTGGTCGTACGCGGACGTGCTGCCGTATTTTCGCCGGCAGGAATCCTGGGAGGGCGGCGAGAGCGAATATCGCGGCGGCAACGGTCCGCTGGCGACGCGCAAGGCGCGCTACGAGGATCCGCTGATCGAGGCGTATTGCGCGGCGGCTGTCGCCGCCGGTCACCCTGCGAACGATGACTACAACGGTGCCGAACAGCACGGCATCGGCCGGATGCAGATGACCATCCGCAATGGCCGGCGTGCCAGCGCCGCCACCGCCTATCTGCATCCGGTGCTGTCGCGTTCCAATCTCACCGTTGCGGTCAAAGCCCATACCACGCGGATCCTGTTCGAGGGCACGCGGGCGGTCGGCGTCGAATATGTGCAGGACGGCGCAACCCATGCCGTGCGCGCCGAACGTGAGGTGCTGCTGTGCGGTGGCACCATCAACTCGCCGCAGCTGCTGATGCTGTCCGGCATCGGCGCGCCGGACGATCTTGCGGCGCACGGCATCGAGACCAGGATCAGCCTGCCGGGCGTCGGCCGCAATCTGCAGGATCATGTTGCGGCGCTGTTCCTTTATGCCCGCAATGGCGGCGGGCCGGTGCAGCGCAATCTGCGGCTCGATCGCCTCGCCGTCGAATTGGCAAGGGCCTATCTGTTCGGCACTGGATTTGCGACCGATCTGCCGGGCGGGATCACGGCATTTCTGAAAACCGAGCGCGCCGGCGCCATCCCCGACACGCAATTGCTGTTCATCGCCGGTCCGCTCGGCGCCGCGCCCTATTTGCCGCCATTCCGGCCGGCCTTCGCCGATAGTTTCGCGACCCGGATCGTGTTGCTGCGCCCGGAAAGCCGGGGTGAGGTTTCGCTCAAGTCGGCTGATCCGTTTGGGCCCCCGCGCATTCGGCAGAACCTGCTATCGACCGACAAGGATTGGCGCACGATGCGGGCGGCGGTCGGGCTGTTTCGCGACATTGCCCGGCAACGCAGCATCGTGCCGTTCATCGCCCGCGAGATTGGCGCCGGGGCGGATCTGAAGACCGATGAAGATCTGGAGAATTTCGTGCGTCGCAATGCGGTCACGGCGCACCATCCGGCAGGAACATGCCGGATGGGGAGTGCGAGCGATGGCATGTCGGTCGTCGACGCGGCGCTGCGGGTGCACGGCACCGAAGGTCTGCGGGTGGTCGATGCCTCGGTTTTTCCGGATCTGGTCGGAGGCAACATCAACGCTGCCGTCATCATGGCAGCCGAGATGGCGGCGGATTTCATCCGCGATGCTGCGTGCGTCCGGCACTGATGGCTGAGCCGGCCCTTCGAAAACACACTCAAATCGATCAAGAAAGCGTGACCGCGCCACCCCCTTTAGTGCCGAATGATAGCCGACACATCGTCACAAACAGCGCACGAGACCGACATGGTTTTGACAAAGCTGCGAGGCTTAGTTGGGGCATACTCGGCGAATCTACTTGAATGTGTTCAGCAATACGTCCGGAATGTCTTGAATAAAAGGACGACAAAGTCATGAAGTCTGTAGCTGCGCCTCCCCGTCACGTTGCGCCGCGTCTCGCGGTGCCGCCGCCGCCGCCGCCGACATGCCCGGAATGTGGACATGTGATGAAGATCGTCGCGATCGAGCCGCACTTCAATTTCCATTTTCTCGATATTCAGAAATACCAATGTGAGTGCAGTGCGACCTTGAGCTTTTCAGTCGCGCGGTTGGACTGAGACCGCGATATTGGCCGGCCGGATCGCGCCGGTCGGCAAAGCAAGTTGGCCGACACGAGATTAACCGAGACAAGACGGCAGTCCGCTGATGCGCTTCGCATCCAGCGGGCTGGATCGTCATGTCCGTTATATTCGGTGGTCGCCGCGACCCAGTCCTGCGACAGCCGCAGCGCCGCATGGGATGTGATTCTCCGCACGTCATCGAGCCAGATTACGCTCCCGACTTTGTGACAAGAGCTTCAAATATTCACCGGAGCATTCCGGAACAGACCTTCGATTGATCGATTGAAAACCGGGAGCACGAGCGCGGAGACACCCATGCTTCCGGACAGAGAACCGGCCAGTGCGGCCACGGTTGATCGGCGAAAGTTCCTGACCATGACGACGTCATCGGCGACGGCAACGATGCTGGCGCGCGGGGCAAAATCGGAACCCCGCGCGGCGTCGCCGGCCAACGCCCGGAACCCGCTCGATATCACGCTGAATATCAATGGTCGCGAGCATCGGCTCAGCCTTGATGCGCGAACGACGTTGCTGGATGCGGCGCGCGAGCGTCTGGGGCTGACGGGAACCAAGAAGGGCTGCGATCACGGTCAGTGCGGAGCATGCACGGTGCTTGCGGATGGTCGCCGGGTGCTTGCCTGCCTCACCTTGGCAGCCGGCGCGCAGGGCGCGGCGATCACAACGATCGAGGGATTGGCCAGCCCCGATGGCGCGCTTCATCCGATGCAACAGGCATTTCTCGAGAACGACGCGTTCCAGTGCGGATACTGCACACCGGGGCAGATCATGTCGGCGGTCGCCTGCGTGCATGAGGGCCATGCGAAATCCGACGCGCAGATTCGCGAATTCATGAGCGGAAATCTCTGTCGTTGCGCCGCTTACCCGAACATCGTCGCTGCCGTAAGGCAGGCTGCAGGTGTGATGAGGGGGGCATGACATGCGACCCTTCATCTACGAACGCGTCAACACCGTAGCCGACGCCCTCCATGCGGGCGCGCTGCGCGAGAGCCCGCCCGGATCCGCCGCCGAAGCGACACCCGAATTCCTCGCCGGCGGCACTACGCTGATTGATCTGATGAAGCTCGACGTGATGCGGCCCGCGCGCGTGGTGGACATCAATGCGCTTGGTCGCACAGCGGTTGGTCACATTACCGAGTCCCCGAACGGGCTCAGGCTCGGCGCGCTGGCGCGCATGTCCGACGCCGCTTCACATCCGGTGGTTCGCCGCAACTATCCGATGGTGGCGCAATCGCTTGAGCTCGCAGCGAGCGCTCAGCTGCGCAACATGGCAACGCTGGCCGGGAATGTTCTTCAGCGAACGCGATGCAGCTACTTTCGCGACGTATCCTATTCGAACTGCAACAAGCGTATTCCGGGCTCGGGCTGTGCGGCGCTTGAAGGCGTCAACCGCCAGCACGCCGTGCTCGGGACCAGCGGCAATTGCATCGCGACCTATCCCGGCGATTTTGCCCAGGCGCTCATCGCGCTGGATGCCCAAGTCGAGCTCAGCAGCCCGGAAGGCGCGCATTTGATACCGTTCGCCTCGTTGCATCGCGCGCCCGGCGATACGCCGCACATCGAAACGATACTTTCGCCAGGCGAGCTCATCACCGCCTTTGAGCTGCCAGGCGGCGCATGGATGCGACGCTCGGTCTATCTGAAGATCCGCGACCGCGACTCCTACGAGTTTGCGCTCGCTTCCGCGGCGGTTGCCCTCGACCTTGAGCATGGCGCTGTTCGTGCGGCGCGAATTGCGCTCGGCGGGGTCGCGACCGTGCCGTGGCGGGCCCGCGAAGCCGAAGCGGCTCTCGTGGGCCAGCCGTTCGACCAGGCGGCCGCCGAGGCGGCGGCGGACGTCGCCTTCGGCGCCGCAAAGGTGCGCGAGCACAATGCATTCAAGGTCGCGCTCGGCAAGCGGACCTTGGTCCGCGCGTTGCAACAGGCTGCCGCAATGGAGGTGTGAGGATGAGCAACGCCGCACCTGTACCAAAAGCCAACATGGGAGAGCCGGTGCCGCGCTACGATGCGCGGCTCAAAGTGACCGGCGCGGCGCGATATCCGTCCGACTTTCCGGTGAGCAATGCGGCATTCGCGTTTCTGGTGACCAGCGCAATCGCCAAGGGCCGTATTCGGCATATGGATCTGCAAGCGGCGCAGGGCGTTCCCGGCGTCCTCGATATCCTGACCCATGAGAACACGCGCGATCTCAAGCCCATGAAGTATAGCGCGGGCGGGGGAGGACCATCTGGCTCCATCCAGGGTCTCGGTCCGGAAATTTGGCACGATGGGCAGATCGTCGCGATGGTGCTCGCCGACACGTTCGAAGCGGCGCGTGAAGCCGCCTACAAGGTCGAGGTTGATTACGAGACGCAGGCGCCGTCCGCAACTTTCGGCTCGGCCGGCGTGGAGGAGCGCGATGCCAGCAAGGAAAGCGAGCGCGCCAAGGACCTTCCGCAGGCCGGTGCCGCCGAGCAGGCGCTCGAAACCGCCGACGTGGTGCTCGAAGCCGAGTACGGTACGCCGACGCAGCACCACAACGCGATCGAGCTGTACACCACGACGTGTGCCTGGAACGATGACCAGCTCACGATCTACGAGCCGAGCCAGTTTGTTTATGGTCTGAAGAACAACGTCGCGCAGAAGCTCGGCATCGAACCCGACAAAGTGCGTGTGATCAGTCCCTTTGTCGGCGGTGCATTCGGATCAAAGGCGCAGATGACGCCACGCACGGCGCTGGTCGCGCTCGCGGCGCGCCGGTTGAAGCGGCCGGTGAAACTCGTCGCCACGCGCGATCAAGGATTTACCATCGCGACCTATCGGGCGGAGACGCATCATCGCATCAAGCTCGGTGCGCGCCGTGACGGCAAGATCGTCGGGTTCGTCCACGAAGGATGGGAGGTGACATCGCGGCCGGATCCCTATGCGGTCGCCGGTGTCGAGGACAGCGCGCGGCTCTACGATTTCGGAACAGTCAAGACGCGTGTCTCGATTGTGCATGCTGACCGCAACACGCCCGGCTTCATGCGCTCGCCTCCGGTCGTCCCGTACATCTACGCGCTGGAAAGCGCGATGGATGAATTGGCCGTGAAGCTGCGCATCGACCCGATCGCGCTGCGCCGCCGAAATGATTCGATGAAAGATGCGACCGGCAAGGAATGGTCGAGCCGTTCGCTGATGCGATGCTATGATGAGGGATCGAGCGCGTTCGGCTGGTCGCGTCGCGATCCGCAGCCGGGCTCGATGCGCGATGGCGATTGGTTGATCGGCTGGGGATGCGCAACCGCCGTCTACCCGACCCATGTCGGTGCCGCCGCCGCGCGGGTGCGGCTGCTCCCGAGCGGGGAAACGCGCGTACAGATCGCCGCGCACGACATCGGGACGGGCGCCTATACGGTGATCGGGCAGATCGCCGCCGAACGTCTCGGCGTGCCGCTTGCCATGGTGCAGGTGGAACTCGGCGACAGCAGCCTGCCCCCTGCGCCTGTCGCCGGCGGCTCGAATACGACGGCGACCGCGTGCTCGACTGTCATGAAGGCCTGCGATGCCATAAGGGCCAAGCTCTTTCCCGGCGCTGACGGCGCCGCGCCCGCCGCGGATGGCCGGAGCCGGGCAAATTGGAATCTGGAAGACGCATTCAGGCATGCCGGCCTCGGTGCAATCGAGGAATATGCCGAGTTCCTGCCCGAAGGAAGCAAGCCGGATGCGATCCAGAAGCTCTATGCGGGCACGCCGTCGCTCGGCGGCGGCTCGCACGGCAAGAAGCTGATGTATGCGCTCGGTGCCGAATTCGTTGAGGTGCGCGTTCATGCAATGACGCGCGAGATTCGGGTGCCGCGCATCGTCGGCGCATTTGCGGCCGGTCGCATCATGAACACGCGCACGGCGCATAGCCAGTATATGGGTGCGATGATCTGGGGCATCAGCTCCGCCCTGCACGAGGCGACAGAGATCGACAAGCGCACGGCCCGCTACGTCAACGACAATCTGGCCGACTACATGATTCCGGTGAATGCCGATATCCAGCAGCTTGATGTCATTCTGGTTCCCGAGGAAGACCATGAGGTCAACCCGGTCGGCGTCAAGGGTATCGGAGAGCTTGGCAATGTCGGCACCGCCGCCGCTGTCGCGAATGCGGTCTATCACGCAACCGGGATCCGTATCCGGGAGCTTCCGATCCGATTGGAGAAGCTGCTGGTCTCGTAGTTGACGTCAAACCGCGCATGGCCGCTTTGCTTGGACGCGGCGCGGGCGGTTGATCAGTGCGCCCCGCGCAAGGCGGCGATTGTCGCCGCGCAGAATGCCGAAAATGTCACCTAAGCGATCGAACAAGCATCGCATCGGTTCCTCGTCGAAACTGAACCTCCGCGAGCGGCATTGCCCACGGCGGCCGTTCGGCGGATTGGGTCATTCGCGTCGGTCTGGTTCCGGCTCGACGCGGGAACTTAGGACGGACAACGCCGTTTCAGTGACACCGAGACATAGGAGTCGCTGCCGTGCGCCGCAATCGCGCCGCCGCCGAGGAAACCGGAATGACCGTGCGCAGCGCTCGCACCGCGCGTCCGTCGCGGCCGAGTTCCCTCTGGGCCGAGGCGGGCGTATTTGTCTTCGACGTGGAGGGCACGCTGGTTGATGCCATCATGCCGACGCTGCTGTGCTGGCGCGATACGCTTCAATCGTTCGGCCACGATGTGACACTGGCCGACCTCCACGCACTGTCCGGCATGGATGGAAAGCGCATGCTGGAGAATTTGTTGCCGCGCGTCACCATTGCGGACCGCGACGAAATGGCAGAGCGGCAGGGACAGCGCTTTCGCGCAGACTATCTCACGCACGTACCTGCGTTCCCGGGCGTCCGCGGATTGTTCGAAAGACTCAAGGCGCAAGGCCGAAGGATCGCTCTTGCGACCGATTGCCAAAGGGATCAATTGGAGCACTATCTCGCGATCACCGGCATTGCGCCTTTGCTCGACGCTGTCGCATGCGGCAGCGACGGCAAAGCCGGCAAGCCTGCGCCCGACCTTGTGTCGCTCGCGCTCAAACGAGTGCGCGTCGGTGCGCGTAGCGCCGTGCTGGTGGGCGATACGCCCTATGACGCGCAAGCCGCGCAGAAGGCGGGCATCCGCTCGATCGGTGTCTTGACCGGACATTTTCCGCGATCAGTGTTATGCGAGGCGGGCTGCGACGCTGTCCTTCATGATGTCGTGCGTCTTGGCGACGCGGTTGAAGCCGCAGCCGTGCAGCCCTCGCGTGTGCCAAAAGTCACGCGGACCGCCGGCCACACTGGCGGCAGACGTCCAATTCACGGCGACGCAACCCGCACATCCGCGATCACCGGAAGATGATCCGAGATATGGCGCGCCTCGCGGTCCGTGAAGGCCCGGAGCATTGCGGAGTGCGGTCGACAATAAATTCCATCAAGACGGAGCAGCGGCCATGCCGACGGATAGGTCCGGAACCGCGTATGGCTCGGCAACTCGCGTGACAGCGCGCTGCGTACCGAGCCCGGCCAGAACCAGTCATTGAAGTCGCCCACCACGATGGTGGGGTCGGCCTGCCCGGCGATCTCGAGCAGCTTGCGCGTCTGCCCGCGCCGCTCGTGGATGCTCAGGCCCAAATGCGTCGCCACCAGGCGCAAGGTCCCGAGCGGCGTTGCAATCATGCTGGCGATCGCGCGGCGCGGCTCGCGCTCCGGATGGGACAGGTCGTGAATGATCGTCTCGCGCATCGGCCAGCGGCTGATCAGCATCTGACCGTAGTCGCCATCCGCCGTCGTGATCGATTTTGCCCCGATGCCGTGCTCGCCGAGCGTCCGCTGCAGGAACTCGAACGGGTTGATGCCGTGATGCTTGTCGCGGCGCGAATCCACTTCCTGCAACGCGACAATGTGCGGCTCCCAGCGGTCGATCAGCGCCACGACCCGCGTGAGGTCGAAGCGCGGATTGCGGCCGAGCGCCCCGTGGATGTTCCAGGTCAGAACACGGACAGTGCCGGCTGTCTCGCTCAAGGCCTATTTTCCGAATTTCGCGACAATCAGCTGCACGCAGCCCGCGACCGCAAGCCACGCCAGCAGCACGGTGAAGAGAAGGACGAATTCACCCGGCCGCGGTGCGCTCAGGATGCGCACGAACTGATGCCCGAGTGCCGACATCACGATAAGACCCGGCGCCATGCCGAGCAGCGTTCCCGCCACATAGGTGCCGAGCTTCACATCGCTGGCGCCGGCCGCGAGATTGACGACGGTGAACGGCGCAAGCGGCACCAGCCGGATCGCCGCGACCGCGAGCACGCCGCCGCTGACGATCTTGCGCTGTACGCGCTTCAATCGCGACCCGAGCATGCCCCGCAGGGTCTCCCGCCCGAGCACGACGCCGACCGCGTAGGTCACGATGGCGCTCAGCAGCGAGCCCGCGGTCGCATAGGCCAGTCCCACGGCGGGGCCGAACGCGGCCGCGGTTGCGGCGATCAGGACCGTGATCGGGAACGCGATCAACCCGCCGACAAGATAGATCCCCATGACCAGCAGCGGTGCCCATGGCTCGGCCGCGAGCGCGCGAAGCATCGGCCCGATCTCGCTCGGACTGGCCAGCGTGGAGAGCGGCGGATAGTGCCAGGCGATGGTCAGCGACACGAACAGCGCCACGAAGGCGGCGAATTTGATCAGAACCGATGGCGTGCGGCGCGGAAATTGTTCGCCGAACAGGCCCGCGATGACCGCGCGGCTCTGGATCGGGCGTTCGGGATCGGCAAGGCCTTCGATGTATTCGGCAAGTTCGCCATGGTCCGGCTCGCCGTCATCGATCGCAAGCAGCCGATGGCCGCGACGCGATAGCGTCTCGGCGGCGCCGATGAGCGAGCCGCGTGCGATGGCTTGCGCCGCGACATCCTCGGGCACTCCGCAATGATCGCCCAGCAGGCGCGCGCGGATCGCCCGAATTGCCTGCGCTTGCGCCTCGCAATCGGCTTCGATCGCGAGGTCGCATTCGGTGTCGGTCCCCATCGAGCGGTTGTTCATGTTGGCTGAGCCGATGCGCAGCAGGCGGTCGTCCACGATCATCACCTTGGAATGCACCATGGTGTGCGTGACATGCGGCCCGTCGCGTACTTCCGGACACATCAGGCGCACGCGCTCGCCGACACCGGCGTCACGCAAGATGCGCATGAAACGAATCCGGCCATTGCGCATCGTGTGCGCCTCCAGCCACCCGGTCGGCGTGTGCGGCGCCACAATGACCGCTTCGAGCTCCGGCTTCTCCCGCATCCGCTGCGCCAGGTTTTTGGCGATGGCCGCCGAGGTGAGGAATTGGTTCTCGATGTAGAGCGAGCGTTCAGCGGTCGCGATCATGTCGTGGAAGAGCGTCTCGACTTCCCTGGCCTCCGGCAAGTCGCCGTGCGCGGGGACCGTGCGCGCGATTGCGACCTTGACGTTGGTGAAATCCGGCGCGAGGCCTTGCGGCCAGGGCGAGCCGGCTTGCTCACGCGGAATGGACTCGCCGGTGGTGCGCGCCCAACGCTCTCGCGCGAGCGTGGCGAGCGCGCCCGCCGCATCGCCGTCGACGACCATCTGCACGTCGTGGAACGGCGCATACGGCTTGCCGGCGGGATCGCGCCGGCGCGGATCGTCGGCCCGGTGACGGTTGGTATCCCAGCGCCGGATGGTCAGGTCGAGCCCGCCCGAGAATGCGACCGCATCATCGATGACGACGATCTTCTGGTGATGCGAGGCGCCGACCGGCAGGACATTGTCGAGCCGGAAGCGCACGCGCGACGGCGTATTCCAACCGAGCTTGAGCGAGGGAAACGGCTCACGCTCCAGGGCGTAGAGGACGGCAAAATCCCAGGCCAGCAGATGGACCGTGACGGCAGGCCGCTCGCGCACCAGGCGCGTAAGGAAGTCGCGCAGATTGACCGGCCAGCCGTCATTCGCCTCGCCATTGCCGCCGACGAGTCTTGTGCGGCTGTCGAGATCCCATCCGACAATGAAGACGTTGCGTTGCGCCTGTCGGAGCGCCGCGCGCACGGCAGGAAAATACGCATCGGCGTCGATCAGGATCGACGCCCGGCCGGCTTCCTCGATGCGCCATGCATTGCGACCTTGTTGCAAGATTCCCATGCAGACCCAAGGCTCAACCATGCCCTCGGGTTCCACAGCAGGTCATCGGGTTCCGTATGGGAGCCGATGCGAAATTAGCATGCGAACGCGCCGCCCTTGTCCGACTGCCGCGTTGCAAGTCAATGCATGTGGCGCGCGATCTCGCCCGACACCGGCAATTCAACCGCCCCATTGATGGCGACATCCAGCACCAGCAGGCCGGCCTCTGCGTCGGCCTCGCCAAGATAGACCTGAAGATCGTCGAGACCGCGTGATCCCTCGATTCGATAACCTCGGCCACCGAACCCGGATGCAAGCTGCACGAAATCGGGCGGCGGCTGCATGGCGTGCCGGGCGGATAGGCCCTTGCGTTCGAGCGTATGGCGCTCCTGCCCAAAGCCTCCGTCGTTCAGGATGATGATGGTCAGCGGCAACCGATAGCGAGCGGCGGTATCGACATCAGCCAGTCCCATCATCAAGGCGCCATCGCCTGTGATCAGCGTGACGCGGTGGCCTGGCCTTGCGAAGCATGCTCCGATCGCCAAGCCGACACCCTGGCCGATGCAGCCAAAGTCGAAGGAATAGGCCCAATTTCGCGGGTCGGCGACCGACATCCGCTGACACGTGGCTTGGACGCAGTGGCCGCCATCGGCGACGAGAATGCGGTCCGAGGGAAGAAGATCGTTAAGCAGATCGAGAACGCATCTCGGATCGAGGCTGCCATCGTCACTCTGCGCATAGTCCCGGCTTCGAGCCTGACGCACGACCGGACCGACAGCTTTCTTGATCTTCGTTTCCGTTTGTCGTTGGAGGGTTTCGCATATCTGCTCGGTCGTGAGCCGCGCATCACCGAGCAGGGCCAAGGCCACCGGCGTGTAGGCGCCGAACGCCGCCGGATCTGCGTCGATCTGAATGACCTTCGCGTTTCCGATCAGCTCTCGAAACGTGGTGGTCCACTGGTTGAGGCTTGCTCCGATTGCGAGCAGGACGTCGCACGATTTGAGCACTTCGTCCGCGGCTCCCTCGCCCAACCCGCCGCTCACGCCGAAAGTCAGCGGATGACCGCTGCATAATCCTTTCGCCGGCAGCGAGCCGGTGATCGGCGCTCCAAGGAGTAAACTTAAGCGCCCGATCACGGCGTCGGCATGGGCACGCACCGCGCCCAGTCCGGCAAGAATCGCCGGCTGTCGCGCGCTCGCCAGCATGTCCGCGGCGCGCTTTACCGCGTCGGGGTCGGCGAGGCTCGCCGCCGGCGACTGTCCGGGCGCGAAACTCCATCCATCGGGCAGGTCCAATCGCTGCACGTTGTTCGGCAGATTGAGCACGAATGGACCGCGTCCCGCCTCGAGGTGCCGGAACGCTGTCGTCAGCACAGGCGTGAGCGCCCGCACGTCGTCGACAACTGCCGCGGCGCCGGCTGTGACCGTCGCAAATGCAAGCTGATCGAGCCGCTGCGCGTTGTGCACGTCGCCGAGCGAGCTCTGGCCGGCCAGCAAGAGCGTCGGCGAGCGATGATGACGCGCGACCGTAAGCGAGGTTGCGGCGTTCGTGAGGCCGGGTCCCTGCGTCACCGAGCAAAGCCCGACCTCGCCGGAAAAGCGCGAATAGCCGTCCGCCATCGCGACGGCGTGCTGTTCGTGGCGCGTATGGACCACCGTGCGGCCGCACCCGTCCGCGAATTCGGCCAGCAGATCCAGATTGCCGTCGCCCATCAATCCGAAAATCGGCCCCGCGGCCTTGCCCGAAACCGTGCGGGCAATCGCCTCATAGACTTTCATGCGCACGACCTCCGGGAAATCGCTGAAAGGAACTTCTTTTGGCAAAAGTCAGCGGCGCCGGCGGTATCTCATACCTCGTGGCCCGCCGGCCCGGGTTGTTCCTCCTCGATGTTCTGCAGGATTTCGACCAATTGCCCAACCCGCCCTGCCGCAAGCGGCCGTCCCTCGTTCATCATCGCTTCGTCGCTGCAGAGCCAGGCCTGGGCTTCGGCCAATTCCTGCACCGTCGCGCCGGTCGCCACGATATCGGTGACGATAAAGTCGTCGACCGCGCCGAGGGCGCTCACGACATCTTTGCGTGTCAGCGGCTCCATAGCTTGGCCTTGTTTTTCAAGCGGGGTGAGACAAGCAACCGTCATGCGGGCGGCGGAAAGCGCCCACACCGTGGAAAAACGTTCGTTTCGGCAGTTCGTTCCAACCGGACGCGCGGGTCGGATCAGCCTCGGATCATCCGCGCAACCGGTACGCGCGCGGCCGTGTCCGTCGGCTCAATGGCCGCGAACCGGAACATGGTCGCCGAACAGCGCCATTGCATTCGTGGCAACGATCTTCTGCTTGTCAGCCGCGGATAAAGGCGCGGAATTGACAAATTCCACCGGCTTCATCTCTCCGACCGGATAGTCCGAGCCGAGTATCACGCGGTCCGCGCCGACACGGTCGACCAGATGGGCCAGCACCTCGCCCTCGTAGACGCAGGTGTCGTAGTAGAGCATGCGGAGGTACTCGGCCGGGCTCTTGCTCATGTTCGCCCGCGTTGAAGGCTTCTCCAGATAATTGCGCGCGATCCGCCCGAGGGCGAGCGGCATGTAGCCGCCACCGTGCGAGACGCAGATCTTGAGATCCGGGAATGCGTCGAGGATGCCTTCGTACATGATCGACGCAATCGCCATCGCTTCCTCGAAATTCTGCCCGATGCTGTTCCACAAATGGAATTTTTGGAAGCGCCGGTCGGCGTTGCCGGCCGGATGAATGTAGACCACGGCGCCAAGCTCTTCGGCTTTCGCCCAGAACGGCCGCAATGTCGGATCGCCGATCTCCATGTCGCCCGCCATGGTCGAGATGCCGACACCCGCAAGGCCAAGATCCGTCATGCAGCGCACAAGCTCCGCCGCGGCCATCGTGGGAGCATGCAGCGGAACGCCGCCGAGGCCGATGAAGCGGCACGGATTGTCTAGCACCACCTGCGCGATGCGATCGTTGAACATGCGCTCCAGCCGCAGGCTTTCGGCCGGCTCGGCCCAATAGCTGCACTGGTGCACCAGGCTCGATGACAGCACCTGCATATCGACGCCCATCGCATCCATCTTGGCGATGCGCTCGTTCACGTCGGACATGCTGCGCAACACATACGCGGTGCGCTGCGCGGCATTCTGCTTCGCGGCTTCGCTCATCGTAGCGTCGGCGAAGGATTTGACGAAAAGACTGTGCGCCGACGTCGCCGCATAGACCTCCGGCACCATCAGATGGGCGTGGACGTCGATGACGGTTTGTGCCGGTTGATGCGGACTCATGGACGGCTCCGCCACGATGTCAGATCTCGAAGATCTGCTTCGGCGTCCGGTGCAGGCAGGCACCGGGGCCGTCGCTTTCCACGATATAGTTGTCGCAGATGACCGCGAAGATCGAGGGCGTCTCGTAGCCGGGATGGACCGCAAGGTTCATGCCCGCCTCGATCGCCATCGTCTCGTCGGAGCGGATGAGCGGACGCTCGACCATGTCGTAGCCTTGTCCGTGCGCGTAGAGGCGCAGCTCCGGCGGCAGACTTTGCTTCTCCATGTAGCCGTTGTGCGCCAGATGAATCTCGCGGCAGGACACGCCGGGCTTGATCAGACTGAGCGAAAAATCCTGCGCCTCGCGCACCGCCTCGAAGCCGTCCATCAATTCGTTCGAGGCCTTGCCGAGCACGATCGTGCGCGCAATCTCGGTATAGAAACCGTCGGGTCCATTGATTTCGATCAGCAGCGAAAGATGATCGCCCTCTTTCAACGTTCTGCCCTGCATGTAGCGCGGTACGAACGGGGAGCGCACCCCGAC
>JBBWZU010000813.1:0-3738 GCA_039649225.1 Hyphomicrobiales bacterium
AGCCGGTCCTGCCAGGCCGGCATCCCGGGCTTCGCCGCCACCTTCAGCGAGCGCCGCGAGAGGAAGAACGACGTCGACATGATGTCGAACTGCAGGCCCTGCTTGCGCGCGACCGCGAGCGCCTTCGGCACGTTCGGCGACTCCACGAAGCCGAAGCGAAGCTGCACGCGCGTGAAGCGGTCCGAGATCGGCTGGAGCCGGACGCGGTCGTCATCCGGGACGCGCGGCGTATCGGCAACCGAAATCGTCAGGATGATGTTGTGCTCGTGCAGCACCTTGTTGTGCTTGAGATTGTGCATCAGCGAGGCCGGCGCGAATTCCGGATCGCTGGTGAGGAACACCGCGGTGCCCGGCACCACATGCGGCGGGCGCTTCTCCAGGCTCTTGATCAGCGAGTCGAGCGGCACTTCGATGCGCCGCGTCTTCTGGACCAGGATACGGGTCCCCTTCTGCCACGTGACGATCAGCAACACCATCGCGGCGCCGAACAGCACCGGCAGCCATGCGCCTTCGAACAGCTTGAGCAGGTTTGCGCTCAGGAACACCGCATCCACCGTGACCAGCGGCACGACCAGCAACGCGGCGCTCCACCACTTCCAGCGCCACAGCCGCCAGATCACCATGAAGCCGAGCACGCCATCCACCACCATCGTGGTGGTGACGGCGATGCCATAGGCATGCGCAAGCTTGCTCGAGGTCGCGAACATCACGACGAGCAGCAACACGCCGGCCAGCAGCAGCGCGTTCACGCGCGGAATGTAGATCTGGCCGAAATGCGCCGCCGAGGTGTGCAGGATCGCAAGGCGCGGCAGCAGGCCGAGCTGGATCGCCTGATGGGTGAGCGAATAGGCCCCGGTGATGACCGCCTGGCTGGCGATGACCGTCGCGCAGGTCGCCAGCACCACCATCGGCAGCAGCAGGACTTCGGGCACCAGGCGATAGAACGGATGGGAGATCGCCGTGGGATCGCTGAGCAGCAAGGCGCCCTGCCCGAGATAGTTCAGGACCAGCGAGGGCAGCACGAGCGCGAACCAGGCGGTCTGGATCGGCTTGCGGCCGAAATGGCCCAAATCCGCATAGAGCGCCTCGCCCCCCGTCACGGCCAGGAACACCGCACCGAGGGTCACCAGCCCGATATAGCCATGCTGGCTCAGGAAACTGACGGCGTAATACGGATTGATGGCGAGAAACACTTCCGGGTCGTCGGCGATGTGCATCGCGCCCGACATCGCGACCGCGAGGAACCAAAGGACCATCACGGGACCGAAGAAGGCCGCGACGTTCGCGGTGCCGCGCCGCTGGACCGCAAACAGCGCGACCAGGATGAGAATGGTGATCGGCACCACATAGTGCTCGAAAGCCGGGGTCACGAGCTTGAGGCCTTCGACCGCGGAGAGCACCGAGATGGCGGGCGTGATCACCGAGTCGCCGAAGAACATCGCGGCGCCGATCACGCCGAGCATCAGCACGAACGGCGCGCGCCGCCCCATCGCGCGGAAGGCGAGCGCCATCAACGCCAGCGTTCCGCCCTCGCCGTTATTGTCGGCGCGCAGCAGGATCAGCACGTATTTGACCGTGACGACGACGATCAGCGCCCACAGGATCATCGAGAGAACGCCAAGCACGATGATGCGCGTGACCGGTCCAGAGTCGGCAGCCGCAGAAGCCGCCTCGCGAAATGCGTAAAGCGGGCTGGTTCCGATATCGCCATAGACGATGCCGATGCTGCCGAGCGCCATCGCATAGAAGCTCGGCGCGACATGATCGTCATGAGCTGCCGGACTGACAGATGGCAGGAGGGGATCGTGCGCGGCTTCTTGCATTGGCTCGGAGGCGGGCATGCCGCATTTGGACTGTGAGGAAGGGCGCGGTTATAGCAGCCCCCCAGTCAGGCGAACATGGGGCAGTTTCGCGGCTAATGGTCCGCTTTGCGGCGAATGCTCCGCGCTTTTAGGGCCTGAAGCCGTTCGGCAGCGGCGGCGCCTCCCGCATCAGCGTGATGGTCACGCGGCGGTTCGCCGAAATATGCGGATCGTCCGGAAACAGCGGCTGGCTGTCGGCTCTTCCGGCCACCATGAACATATGCGAGGCCGGCAGGCCCTCGTCCTCGAGGATCTGACGCACCGCATTGGCGCGGTCGGCCGAGAGTTCCCAGGGCCCGTAACCGGGCCGCGGCGCCACGCGGCTGGCCGCGGTGTGGCCGGCGATCGACACCCGGTTCGGCAGCGCCTTGAGCGGAATGGCCAGCTTTTGAATGATGCGGCGGGTGCGTTCAAAAGGCTCCTTGGCGCCATCCGGAAACATCGAACGTCCATCCTGGTCGACGATCTCGATATTCAGTCCGTTCTCGTTTTCCTCGATCATGATGTGCTTGGAGAGCTCGGATATCTCCGGCATGTCCTTCATGGCCTGGCGCAATGATGCGGCGGCGAGCGCGAAGGTCTTGTCCTGCTTTGTCGTCAGGCCTTCCTTCTGACGCTCCGGCTCGGTCGGCCCCGGCGTATTGGAGGCCTCCTCGATCGGCACGTCCGCCTTGTTCTTCACCGAGGGCTTGGTGGGTATTCCGTCGACCTCGACGATGCCATTCTGGCGCACCTGCGCCACGCCGAAGGCATCGCGCATCGAGCCGGCGACGACCTGAAGCTTGGCCTTGTCCTGGGTCGAGAAGGCGACGAGCATCACGAAGAAGCTCATCATCAGGCCCATCAGATCGGCAAAGGTCACGAACCAGCCGTGACCTCCACCATGTGCGGCGCCGCGTTTTTTCTTGGCCATTGCCTAAAGCCCCGGACCGCCGCCAGCCACGCCTTACGCCGGAACCGGTTCGCCCTCTTCGTGGCGATGTTTTTCCGGCAGATAAGCCAGCAGCATTTCCCTGACCAGCGCCGGGCTCTTGGAATCGCGGATCATCAGAATGCCGTCGATGATCAGCGTGCGATTGGTTTCCTCGTCCAGCAGCTTGCCGTGCAGCTTGTCGGCGATCGGCAAGCAGAACAGGTTCGCGACCAGCGCGCCGTACAGCGTCGCCAGCAACGCGGTCGCCATGAACGGGCCGAGCTTGGAGGGGTCGGTCATGTTGGCGAACATCTGCACCATGCCGATCAGGGTTCCGATCATGCCGAACGCCGGCGCGCAGTCGCCGATGGCGCGGTAGATCTTGCTGCCCTCGTCGAGATGCATCAGAAAATTATCGCGGTCGCGCTCGAGATTGTCGCGGATGAATTCGAGATCGTAGCCGTCGGCGACGTAGCGAATTCCCTTGGCGAGGAAGGGTTCGTCGGTCTCGACCTTTTCCAGGCCGACCGGCCCCTGCTTGCGGGCGATTTCGGCGATGCGGGCGAGTTCGTCGACGAGGTCGCGCGCGGAAAGCCGGCTCATCGTGAAGGCGAATTTCGCGCCCAGCGGCAGGCCGTGCAGCATCACGCCAAGCGGAAAACGGATCATGGTGGCGGCGATGGACCCGCCAAAGATGATGATCATGGCATGTTCGGATACGAACATGTGCAGATCGCCGCCCATGAGCACCATCACCGCGATGACAGCAATACCGGACAAAAGCCCGACGCTCGTCATGATATCCATGGGAGACTCCAACGCGTACGCAACACCCGCCTATCCTGGACGGTGCGTGGCCGAAACCGGTCCACGTGGAGCAACCCTACGGTGGCGCCATTAAAGACGCGTAAAGGTTAAACCGCTTTTTGGCCGTAGGATCACCGAGACGGGGCGCTTTGAACG
>JBBWZU010000815.1:0-6955 GCA_039649225.1 Hyphomicrobiales bacterium
AACAGACGCGCGCCACCAGGTCGGCGTTGCCGCCGGCCGCGAACGGGACGATCAGCCGGATCGGCTTGTCCGGATAGGCCGCATAGGCGGCCCGTGGCAGCGCCGCCGCAAGCGGCGCCGCCGCTAGAGTTGTGATCAGGCTGCGGCGTGAAATCATAGGGTCTCTCCACTTCTGGCGCGTTGACGCACGTCTGCGGCGCGCTACGGCGAATGCCGGTCTTGTAGCGCAGCGCCGCGTAGCCCGCAAAGCGCCATCATTTCGCGATGTCAGAATATGATGCGGAACCAGCGCGCGACATCGAGCAGCGTCATCAGCGCGGCCGCAACGTAGGTCCAGGCGGCGGCGCGCAGCACGCTGCGGGCGGCCGGCATATCGGCGTCGGAAAGATATCGGCCGCGCTCCAGCACCGGCAGCGCTTTGCCGAAGCTAGCGTCGAACTCGACCGGCAGCGTCACCGCATGCACCACGACGCGCACGCCGAGCAACGCGATGCCGGCCATGATCTCCAGCGCGAGCAGAATCGGCGACTTGACCAGCATGAAGACGATCGGCGCGAGCAGCAACATGCCGCCCGCAATGCGCTCGATCCAGATCAGCCGGCCGATCAGCGCGACGCGGCGCGCGAAGGAGGGTTCGCCGCGCGCGTGCTGCACGGCGTGCGACACCTCATGCGCGGCGATCGCCACCGCGGCGACCGAGCGCCCGGCGTGGTGCTGCGGCAACAGCCGGACGGTGCGCGACTGCGGATCGTAGTGATCGCCCTTGTCGGTCTGTTCGACCGGCACCGCCTGCAGCCCCGCCTCGTCAAGCAGATGGCGCGCAAGCTCGGCGCCGGTGCCGGGAAAATCCGGCCGCTCGCCGCCATGCTGCACCAGCACGCGGCGGATCCAGAGCTGCGGGCCGAAAACGATTGTAAGGACGAGAAGAGCCCCAACAGCCAGAAGGATCGGCATCCGGTCAGTCCCCGATCATTCCGTTCCGGTCCTCGCCTGCGCAGTTCGCAAAATTCAGTTCTCGATCCTGATATTCGCCTGCTGCACGATGCTGCCGAATTTCGCCGCTTCCGATACGACGAAAGCCTTGTAGTCGGGCGCCGACATCATGCGCGGCACGATGCCCTGCGCCTCCAGCTTCTCGGCGATCGCCTTGTCGCGCAGGCCGGTATTCACGATCTCGTTGAGCTTGGTCACGACCGGCTCCGGCGTGCCGGCAGGCGCGAACATTCCGAACCAGTTGAGCAATTCGTAATCCTTCAGCTCCGGGCCGGCTTCGGAAAGGGTCGGCACGTCGGGAAGCTGCGGCATGCGCTCGCGCGACGTGACGGCGACAGCGCGAATGCGTCCATCCTGCATCAGCGCCAGCGCGGCGGCGAGACTTGAGAAGCTCATGGTCACCGAGCCGGTCGCCACATCGGTCACCGCCGGCGCCGAGCCGCGATATGGCACATGCAGCACGTCGGTGCCCGCCATGCTGTTCATCAGCTCGCCGGCGAGTTGCTGCGGATTGCCGACGCCCGAGGAGGAGAACGACAGCTTGCCGCGATTGGCGCGCGCATAAGCGATCAGTTCTGCGCCGTTGCGCACCGGGATATTGGCGCCGACCACGACGACACAGGGCACGATGCCGACCAGCGCCACGGGCACAAGCTCGCGCAGCGGATCGTAGGTCATCTTGTCCTTGTAGAGGTGCTGGTTGATCGCGACCTCGCCGGAGGCCGCCATCAGCAACGAAAGGCCGTCAGGAGGCGACTTCGCCACCATATTGGCGGCAATCATGGCGCTGGCGCCCGGCCGGTTCTCGACGATGACGGTCTGGCCGAGCGTCGCCTTCATCGGCTCGCCGAACATGCGCGCCACGAGATCGACGCCCCCGCCGGCCGCATAGCCAACCACGATCCTGATTTGCCGATCGGAATAGCCGGTCTGCGCCCGCCCCGCAGTGGAGCTTGCCAAAAGCGCCAGGCTGCTTGCGGTGAATTCTCGTCGGGTCAGCACAGAATCGTCCTCCAGAGGTGTTCGGAACGAATCTAGCGCGGTTTGATGACCGGCTCCATGCGGCACATCGATTTTGCCGGATAACAAAGGCCGCGAGGCTTAATGGCGAACTAATTCCGTAAGAGGATGGGCGTCGATCTCGGCACAGGATCGCGTATATGCGACACCGATCCGCGCGATCAGCGCCGCGTGATCTTTCGGCGCCATCGTCTTTGCCTGCTTTTCAAGCGAGAACGCGAGCGCCGAAACCTGTGCGAACCCAACCGCCCCAGCCGCGCCCTTGAGTGTATGCGCCTCGACCTCGATGGCTTTGCGGTCGCCCGTGTCCGACAGCTTGCGCAGATGCTCGATCCGATCCGCGCCTTCGCGGCGGAAAGCCCGCAAGATCTCGGCGACAGCCTCCGCGCCGATTTCCTGGCAGATTTCCGCGGTGATCGACCGGTCGATCAGCGCCGCTTCGTCGACCGACGCGGTCGCCTGCGACTCCGGAGCGATCGCGGCAGGCAGATGGCGAAGCTCGCGCAACTGCGACCCCAAAGCCGCGCCGGCGATCACAGCGAGTTTTTCCACCAGCAACCGCTTGCGGATCGGCTTTGCCACAAAGTCATCCATGCCGGCGTCGCGGCAAGCCTTGACGTCGTCGGCGAAGGCATTCGCCGTCAGCGCAATGATCGGGACCGCACCATGCGCGCCGCCGAGCGCGCGGATCGCGCGCGTCGCCTCGAGGCCGTCCATCCGCGGCATGCGCATATCCATGAAGATCACATCGAACTCGTCCCGTGTCGCCGCTTCGACCGTTTCGACGCCATCACGCGCGATGTGCAGGTCGATATCGAACTCCTTCAACATGCGGGTGACGACCATCTGGTTGGTCGCGTTATCCTCGGCGATCAGGATGCGCAACGGCCGGCCCAAAAGCGCCAGTTGCTCGCGCAATCCGACCGCTTCGGTCGGCGGGCTGAGGAATTCAAGATCCGTGACATCGGCGGTCGGCAGGGAAACCCAGAACGAGAAGGTCGAGCCCTTGCCCGGCGCCGACTGGACCGAAATCTCGCCGCCCATCTGCTCGACCAGCCGTTTGCAGATCGCGAGCCCGAGACCGGTGCCGCCGAAGTGCCGGTGGATCGAGGCGTCGGCCTGGACGAAATCCGTAAACAGACGCTCGAGACGCTCCGGCGCGATCCCCATTCCGCTGTCACACACCGAAATGCGGATAACGGCGCGATCCGCATCGCGTTGCACGCACTGCGCCGAGATGACCACCTTCCCGGCCGCCGTGAACTTCACGGCATTGCTCACCAGGTTGAGGACGATCTGGCGGATGCGGCCGGGGTCGCCCAACAGCGCCTTCGGGAGGTCCGGGTCGATCTCCGAGACCAGCGCCAGTCCTTTGTCGGAGGCCCGCATCGCGATCATGCTTCTTGCGTTGTCGAGGACCGCTTCCGGCGAGAACGGCAGGGTTTCGAACTGCAGCCGTCCTGCGTCGAGCTTGGACAGGTCGAGAATGTCGTTGAGAATATTCAGGAGGCCGTCGCTCGCCTCCTGGATCGCCTCGGCCGACCTGCGCTGATCTTCGTCCAGTTTCGTTTCCAGGAGGCTGCTGGTGAATCCGAGCACCGCATTCATCGGCGTGCGGATTTCGTGGCTCATCATCGCCAGAAACTCGGAGCGCGCACGCGATGCCGCCTCGGCGACGTCGCGCGCCTTCGCCAGTGCCGCCTCGTTGCGCTTGCGCTCGGTGACATCGGTATAGGTGCGGACGAACCCGCCGCCAGGCAGCATCGTGCTGCGAATCTCCAGAACGATTCCGTTCGGACGCCGCCTTTCATAGTTGGACGGCTGCAGATCTCCATCAGGGTCGTTGACGGTCTTTCTCAACTCTTCCGCGGTCTCAGGCGTGTTGAATTCTCCGCTCTCACGCTGGAATTTGAGAATGTCCTTGCTGGTGATCGCTTCATGCATGAAGCGCTCGGGCAGCCCGAGCAGCTCGACGGCTCGCCGGTTGATCACCGTAATCTCGCCAGTGGCCTGCCTGACGATGATGCCTTGAGTCATATTGGCCAGGGCCAGTTCCGCGATGTCGCGCGCCTTGGCGAGCGCTGCTTCATTGCGCTTTCGCTCGGTAATGTCGGTATAGGTGCGCACGATGCCGCCTCCGGGAAGCGGAGAACTGCGAACCTCTATGATCATGCCGTTCGGGCGCACGCGCTCGTAATTGTGCGGGATGCCGGAGGCGTCGCTGATCCGGGCCGCCTCGACGACTTCCGGCGGCATGCCGGCCGCGCCGGCGCCGAATTCGCCATGCTCCGCCTGATAGCGAATGACCTCGCTGGCAAGCATCTCGCGCTTCAACGCCGCCTCCGGCAGGCCCACCAGCTCGATCGCCCGCCGGTTGACCAGCGTGATGAGACCGCTTGCCTCCTTGAGCAGGATTCCCTGCTCCATCGAAGCGAGAGCCACCTCGCGCCGGGAATTGGCGAGCGCCAAATCCGCGAGTCGCAGCTCGTCGCGCCAGGTCATGAGGAAATTGCGCCGGTGACTGCGCTCCAGCCGCGCGCGCACGCTCAACGCAACGAAGATCGAAACCGGATAGAATGTCGCCAACTCGACATTGTCGAAAACCATGTGCGTCAGCGAACCGTTCGCCTGATACAGCATGAATCCGCCAAGAAGCAGCACTGACAGCACCGTTTGCACGAAGATCCAGCGAACCCGGACATTCGGCACGATGGTGGCCGCGAAGCTCGTGAACATCGCTGCCGTCAGATAGCGCTCCAGGTGCACGCCGCCGGCCAGGCTGCCGAGATAGTAGGCCACCACGATGAGCGAGAGCGTCGGCACCACCAGCGCCAGCCCCTGGACGACGATCGGCCGGCGCCGCGTGAGCAAAGACGCAGCACCGAGATAGATGCCGGTCAGAACGACACCGCGCGCGAAGACCGCTTCGACGATGTAGGCAGGCATCGCGATGGCATCGATGCCGATGCACAAGAGGTCGATCATCGCGGCCCAGATCAGCCACAAGCGCAGGCTTTTGTTACTGCTTTTCCAGGTCGCCGCCTCATATCGCTCTTCGAGCTTCGGAGGCAGCCTCAGGAGCGAGGCCCGTCGTTCGAGCGCGGCTTCGATGTCCACCAGCAGGCCGGCGCCGCCGTCCGACGTGCCAGCGCGCGCGCCCGGCCCAGGCGTCGCGTCCAACCGCGGCTTTGAATCGGCGTGAGACATGGCAGGACTCTTATCCCGAAGGTAATTCAATACAAATTTAAAGCTGTGGCGCATTGAAATTCTTGCTTACGAAGTCGTTCAGAACCGCCTTTCAACGGCGGCCCCGACCCGTACAAATACGGATGCCGATCCTGGCACGGATCGATAACGCGGCCCCACTATAATGCTCCGTCAACCACTCCTTGGCAGGGTTTGCCCGGAGCGCCAGCCGATGCACGATCCCGTCGATGATCTGAAAGTCCGCGTACGTTGCCCGGAATGCCGCGCGACCTTTCACGAGCGCATCCGCCGGGTCGTCCACGGCGACCGTGTCATCTGTCCGGGCTGCCACAATGAGATGCGGTTCCACGGGATCGGCCATCATCACGATCACGAGGACATCGCGCGCTACATCCATCACGTGGAAGAGCGCACCTGCCATCCGCATTTCAGCCGGAAGGAGCGCTGATCGCGCCACCGGCACGGGTCGTTTCGCGCCACGACTGGCCTGATTCGCAGCCTCGGAGGCGATCCGTACCCCTACGGACGCCCCATCGCGGCGCCTGCGGAAATCCGGCTAAATCTGCATATTCATTCATAAATTTCGCGTTGCGGCTCCAAATTTCGGCCAAATTGCTGACGCCTAGTGTGGCACCCGCGCTGCGGATGGTTTATCAGGTTCATCGCGTTCGGCGCACGGCCGACCGCCCAATGAGGTGCACGTTCCATGATGAAGACCCTCACAACTCTCACGGCTGCCGCAACGATCGCGGTGGCGCTGACGGCGGCGCCGACTGACGCGTTCGCGCAGCGCCGCGGCGCCGCGATCGGTCTCGGCATTCTAGGCGGTGTTGCCGCCGGCGCCATCATCGGCGGCGCGATCGCCAACTCCTACGGCCCGGCCTATGTGGTTCAGCCGGGCTACGTGCCGTACGCGGCTTACGATGGCGGTCCGCCCGTCGGCTGCCCCGGCGGCTACTGGGCGCGCGTGCCGGTGTATGACCCGTACGGCAACGTGGTCGGCTATCGCGGCCGTCCGCGCTACTTCTGCCCCTGATCCGATCGGCGCTCGCGTCTGATCCGGACCCGGCTTCGCGCAAGCGAGGCCGGGTTTTTGTTTGAGCAAAGCCTGTCCTGACGGCGACGCCAAACCGCGCTAAGGTGCTATTTCACCGTCCGGCAGGAGGTCGCCATGACAGATGCCACGCAACATTCGATCGGCAACGCAATCGCTTCGCTGCGGCGCAACTGGGGCTGGTTCGTCGGCCTTGGCGTACTGTTCGTCGTCGCGGGCCTGCTCGCGCTCGGCAACCTGATGGCCGGCACGCTCGTCAGCATCCTGTTCATCGGCGCCGTGATGACAGTCGCGGGCATCGCGCACGTTATCCACGCGTTTCAGGTGCGCGAATGGGGCTCGTTTCTGGTCTGGTTGCTCACCGGCATTCTCTACACGGCCGCCGGATTGCTGGTCGCCTACAATCCGCTGCTCGGCGCCTCGGTCTTCACGCTCTTCATCGGCGCCATGCTGATCGCGAGCGGCGTGATGCGGATCGTCGTGGCGTTCGGGATGCGCGACCACGCGGGATGGGGCTGGATGCTCGGGGCCGGGGCGGTCACGCTCCTGCTCGGCCTGATGATCGCCGCGCATTGGCCGACCGACAGCCTGTGGGTGCTCGGCATGTTCCTCGGGATCGATCTGTTGTTCACCGGCGTCGCGCTGGTGTCGTGGGGCTTGAGGCTCAAGCCGGCGCATTGA
>JBBWZU010000840.1:0-3730 GCA_039649225.1 Hyphomicrobiales bacterium
GGATGTCGTGATCAGATTGCGTGTCTGTGGTCATGATGGGTTTCCGGTGCGCGTTTCGACTCAAACGTAGCCGGCAGGGTGCGAGGCGAATAGCGCCGACGTTTCGACCGCGGCCGAAGCGATGCGAACGTGCGCGGAAGGCTCGGCGCGTTCAGCGCGTCGGAATGGTCAGCCGCAGCCCCGGTGTCGCCTGGTCCCGCGTCGGATCGTTCAGCGGGCTGCTGGAGTAAGAGCCGCCGCTGCTGGTTGGCCCGGGCGTGAGCACCGAATTCGGCGGCAGGAACGGGCGCACCGGCGGGATCATCAGCGGCTTGAGGTCGACCGCCTCGCCCCATTCGGATTTTTTCGACTCCGCGGTCGCACCGTCCAAGGCCGCCACGGCGGGCAGGACGATGCAAAACGCAAGCAGCGCGGCTTTGGGAGGGCCGGCTTTCGGAAGACTCATGGCGTGCTCCTCTCAACGAAGCATCACGGTCTCCGGAAACGGTACGCCTGATTGCGGGAGGCGGCAATCGGTAGGGCGGGCAAAGCGCGGAGCGCGTGCCCGCGTGAATGATGCGGCGGGCACGCTGCGCTTTGCCGCCTTACGCTCAGGGGTTTGGATCGAGAAATGTATAAAGCGCCGCGATCTTGCCCTCGCGCACCAGCACGACGTCGAGGCCGGTGACTTTCGGCGGCGCGCCCGGAGGGCCGAAACCCCAGTGCAGGCGGCCGGTCTCCTCCAGCCCCTGCACCATGATCTCGGTGAAGACGAAGTCCGGAAATTGCGCCTGCAACGTCGCCACCGCGGCATCGAGCGCATCGCGGCCGGCACTGCGGCCGTGCGGATCGTAGAAGACGATGTCCTCGGTGATGATCGCTTCGATGGCGTGGCGGCGGCGCGCGGCATCGCGCTCGCCGAAGACCTCATGGAGGTTGCGCCGCAGCAGGGTTTCGATGGTTTGGGTCATGTGATGTCCGAACGACTACGGCAGCTTACCAAGCCGCAACGTCCAGGGCGAGATGCTCTTGATGGCGAGCAGGCCCATCCGGTGCCACGGGTCGGGCGCAAGCCGCGCCCGGATCGCATCGGCCGACTCGGCGCGGACGATCAGCAGCACGTCCGGCTCCTCTAGCGGTCCGCCGAGAACGATGAAGCCCTCATCCACCATCGCATTCATGAGATCCGCATGCGCGCGCCAAGCCTCTTGGGCTTCCATCGGCGCGCCGTGCCGGTAGGCCGGCCCGCGGGTGTTGATGACGGCGAAGAGCGGCATGGCGATCGGCCGTTGTGGGCCAGCATCCGGGCGGCGCCTACTTCTCCACCTTGCCGCCGGACTCGACCCAGTCCTTGAAGCCACCGAGGTTGTAGACCTTCTGGTACCCCATGTCTTTCAGGAGTTTGCCGGCGAGCGCCGCGCGCCCGCCGGAGGCGCAATGCAGGATGATGGTCTTGTCGGCCGAGAAGTTCGGGTCGGCGCTCGGCGCGGTGAGGTCGGCCTTGAACTCGAGCGAGCCGCGCGGGATGTGGACTGAACCCGCGGCCTTGCCGGTCTGCGCGAGCTCGGCGCTGTCGCGGATATCGACGAGAAGCGCGCCGTTCGCGACCATGTCCTGCGCTTCCTTGCCGGAGATCTTCGGTACCGCCGCATTGGCGGCTTCGAGCAGTTGTTTGGCGGTGACGGGCATCGGGCTCTCCCTTGTTGAACAGCGCATCTTGGCGTGCGGGGTGAGCGTATAGCGGACGGCGAGCGGGATGTCATATCGGGCGAAGGGGCAGTCCGTAGCCCGCATGGAGCGAAGCGCAATGCGGGGAACGGCTCCATCAAGGGCCCCGGATTTCGCCGTAGCGCGTCGCAAGACGTGCGCCGCGCTTATGGCTCATCTGGGCCACGGTTGGAGCGCCTCGCGCCACACGCCGAGGCGGCCACGAGCGCCGCGAATGCGCCCGCTGCAAAACCCGCCCACGCGGCGCTGCTATCGATACAGGATGGCGCTCTCATGGTTGCCCCATGTCGGCATGACGTAGTTGACATGAAGCAGCACCGCTATCGCGAGGCCGCACAGGGCGCTGAAGGCGAGCGACACCATCGCGGTCCGGCGCCAGTCAGGAATGAACAGCAGCAAAAGCAGCCCTGCGAGCAGCCACGGTCCGACACTGTCCAACTGCCAGAACAGGTCGCGCAGCAGCCTGTTGTTGGATGACATGATGTTGTCGAACATGATGCCAGCATGCGGGGCGGGAAGGGCGTATTCAAGGCGGGCATACGCCAGGGATTTTGCAGCCCGCATGGAGCGACTTGTCCGCCGTAGCTTGAAGAGCGAAGGCGAAAGCGCAATGCCAGGAATGCTCCGTCACGAGTCCCCGACACTACCGCTTCGCTCATCCAGGCTACGCTCGCTCGAAAGCGATGTTTCCGCGTTTGCGTTGAGCACCAATTGCGACCCAGTCTCCGAGCATGTTGGCGACTTTTACATCGGTGTGGCTTGCGGATCTTTTGACAAACAAACGTACGTAACCGATGTAATTGTCGGGTCCGGCGTCGAGCCGGTACACATAGAAAAGGCGGTTGCCATCGACGAACGCGAAATCCGATTGCCAGACGATGGTCGGCTTCGATTCTTCTTCATATGTTTCCGATAGTGAGAGACGCTCGTTGGTTGATGTAATTTCACAGCGTCCCTTCGCCTGTGTGCCGTGCTCTGACCGCGCATTGATCTCCCATGTTCCGACCAAGTCGCCGAAATCATCTTGAGGATCAAACGTCGTCGCCAACTCCTTGAAATATCGGAACGCAACCCACGTCAGGAAAATGTATGCCGCGATTGGGCCGCTGGCGATGACGCCCTTCCAAAGTCCTTCTATCTGGAAGAAATTTTGCTGTGCAAAAAAAATAATAGATCACAAACATTACAGCGAGCGGGACTGCCTGGATCAATACCCAGAGCGTCGCAAGGCTGGAAATCTTCATGTGCGTCTCGAGAATGAACGCTGAAACGTCAGGTTGTTCTAGGCATTGAGTGACAATGATGCAACCATTGTTTTGACGTCTGCTGCCATCTCGACGTTTGGCGATAGCCGCATCACTCCGCGGCTTCTGTCCTCCTTCTCTTCTCAACCCCCCTCCGCCCCAGCACCGGCTTCAAGAACTGCCCGGTATAACTCCGCTTTTCCTTCACCACTGTCTCGGGCGTGCCGGCCACCACGATCTCGCCGCCGCCGTCGCCGCCTTCGGGGCCCAAATCGATGATCCAGTCGGCTGTCTTAATGACTTCGAGGTTGTGCTCGATCACCACGACCGAATTGCCGCCCTTGACCAGCTCGTGCAGCACCTCGAGCAGCTTGGCGACATCGTGGAAGTGCAGCCCGGTGGTCGGCTCGTCCAGAATATACAAAGTGCGGCCGGTGGCGCGCTTGCACAGCTCCTTGGCGAGCTTGACGCGTTGGGCTTCACCGCCTGACAGCGTGGTGGCCTGCTGGCCGACATGGATGTAGCCGAGACCGACCTGCTGCAGCGTTTCGAGGATCTGGCGGATGCGCGGCACCGCCTTGAAGAAGGCGGTGGCCTCGTCGACCGTCATGTCGAGCACGTCGGCGATCGAATAGCTTTTGAACACGACGTCGAGCGTCTCGCGGTTGGAGCGCTTGCCCTTGCAGACATCGCAGGTGACGTAGACGTCGGGCAGAAAGTGCATCTCGATCTTGATGACGCCGTCGCCCTGGCAGGCTTCGCAGCGCCCGCCCTTGACG
>JBBWZU010000843.1:0-3627 GCA_039649225.1 Hyphomicrobiales bacterium
CGCGCTCGATCCTGCTCGGCAAGTCGCTCGACGGCGCGGCGCCCGTCGGCCCATGGCTGGTGACGTCCGATCTTGCCGACGGCGACAACCTGAAGATCGAATGCCGCGTGAACGGCGAAACGCGCCAATCGTCGAACACATCCGACATGGTGTTCAATTGCCGGCAGCTCGTGAGCTATGCGTCGCGCTATTTCACCCTCAAGCCGGGCGATATCATCTTCACCGGCACGCCCGAGGGCGTGATCGCCGGCAAGCCGAAAGACAAACAGGTCTGGCTCAAGCCGGGCGATACGATCGTCACCTCGATCGAGAGACTGGGTGAACTGGAGTTCAAGCTGACGTGACGTGCTGGTCCACAAGCTCCGTCATGCCCGGGCATCCACGCCTTTCTTGCTACAGAACAAGACGTGGATGGCCGGAACAAGTCCGGCCATGACGGAGTGCAGCAAATCGCTCCGTACGCGCGGAGCCGGCGCCCGACGCCGCATCGCGGTTCCAATGTCGTATACCGGGCAGACGATGGCGTGGTTCAAGCCATAGCCTTGGGTGTCGTGGAGGTCTTGGATTCCCTGGACTAAAAATGATGACGGCAGCGCAATGTCGGCGGCAGGCGAAACTCTACATGGATGAAGCAAAGGACGAGGAAGACGCCGCGGTTCGGACAGCACTCCTTGCCTTGAATCGCAGCTGGATCACGATGGCAAACCAGATCGAGCGACTGGCGCAATTGCGCGCGGGTCAAGGGGAGCGCCGTCCAGGTTGAAACGCCATGAAGGTCAAAACAGATCCCTTGACCCGGCATCGAGACCATCTGACCCTGATCGACGGGCTGATCGCCGTCGTCGAATCCGCCGTGGGCAAACACCAGCAGAACATCCGGCAGATGCTACGCGATGGTGATGACGTTGGAGCGGAAACCGGCGCGTTGCGCCTGAGCGAAGAAGCCCTGAAGCGGCTGCGGACGGACCGCCTGGCAACCCTGAACCAGATTTCCAGGCACGCGAAAATCAGGTTCTCCTGAGGCAGTTGTTAGAGAGACCCCGGATTTCGCTTCGCTCCATCCGGGCTACGATTCGACATTACAGGCGGCAGCCTGTAGCCCGCATGGAGCGTAGCGAAATGCGGGGACGCGTGGCGAGGTAGTCCCCGGATTTCGCTGGCGCTCCATCCGGGCTACGCTGTGAGCCTTCTGGGAGCGAGCACATGCGCTTTGTGGACGCGGCGGAAATTCGGCGTGTGCTTTCGTTCCCGCTGCTCGTCGACGCATTGGAGGCGGCGCACCGCCGTCCAAAAATCGAAATCCAGGATGCGTTTCTCGGCGGCGAGGGCGCGCTTTATTTCGTCCGCAATGCCGTCGACGCCGGCCGCTATATGGCCAGCAAACTGATCACCAGCTTCCCGGCCATCCTGAACGCCGGGAGCCTTCCGGCGGTTCAAGCCGTCTGCGTCATTTTCGACGGAACTAACGGCCGGCCGCTCGCCGTGCTCGACGGCACCGAACTCACCTATTGGCGAACCGCGGCTGACTCGGCGCTCGGCGCCAGGGTTTTGGCGCCGCCATCGCCAAAAATTCATCTGGTGGTCGGCGCCGGCGAGATGTCGACCAGGCTGGTGCATGCGCACCGGGCGGTGCGTCCTTCCCTGGAGAAAGTCTACATCTGGAACAGAACGCGCCAGCGCGCCGTCGAGACGGCCGCCAGCCTGCAAGCCCAGTCGATCGACGCCGAAGCGGTCGAGGATCTCGATGCGACCGTCGTCAAGGCCGACGTCATCACGACGTGCACCCGCGCCAACGAGCCGCTGATCAAGGGAGCGCTGCTGCGGGCGGGCACGCATCTCGACCTTGTCGGCGGCTACAATCCGAAGACGCGTGAAGCGGACGACGACGCAGCACGGCGCGCGATCGTTTTCACCGATCGTCGCGAGTCGGCGTTCGACGGCGTCGGCGATATTTTGGGCCCGATCGCCAGCGGAGCGATCCGCGAAAGCGATGTGCGCGGCGACATGTACGATCTGATCGGCGGTACGGTCTTGGGCCGCCGCCAGGACAGCGACATCACGTTCTTCAAGAACGCCGGCGGCGGGCATCTCGATCTGATGACCGCAGAGGCGATACTCGGTCAGCTTTAAGTGCCGCGATTTTTTCGGCGATGTCCTAGTGACATCGCTAAGAAAGACGTGGATGGCCGGAACAAGTCCGGCCATGACGGAGTGTTATTTGAACGTCTCGTACGCGCACGAACGGCAAGCATGTAGCCCGCATGAGCGCAGCGACATGCGGGGTTAAAGTGCCCCGGATTTCGCTGACGCTCCATCCGGGCTACGGCTGCAGCAGCGCGATCAATCCTTTGAGAATGTCGCGTGGCGAGGGCGGGCAGCCGGGGATGTGCAGGTCGACCGGGATTACGTCCGACACGCCGCCGACGACCGCGGGGCTGGCGGCGAAGAGGCCGCCGTCGCGCGCGCAGGTGCCGAGCGCGACGACCCATTTGGGATCGGGCGTCGCGTCATAAGTGCGCAAAAGTGCCTCGCGCATGTTTTGGGTGACGGGCCCGGTGACAGTCAGCACGTCGGCGTGGCGCGGCGAGGCGACGAAGCGCAGGCCGAGGCGTTCCAGATCGTAGAACGCATTGGCGAGCGCATGCAGCTCGAGCTCGCAGCCGTTGCAGGAGCCGGCATCGACATGGCGAATGGACAGCGAGCGCCCGAGGCGGGCGCGGGCGGCGCGATCGACGCTTTGCGCCAATTCGGCAAGCGCAGTTGCGTCGGGCGCGGGCGCTGCTTCCGTAAGCGTGCCGAGCGTGAGGCTTTCCAACAGGGTCCTGCGCATGATCAAGCCTTTGCGTCGCGCATCATCTAAAGATCATGCCCCGCATAGGAGCAATTGAACGACTTATTGCAGAGCGGAAAATCTGCCACGATGTTGCCTTCGACCGCTGTTTCCAGCAGCGGCCATTGGAACCAGGATGCATCGCGCAGGTGGCAGCGGGCGACTTGGCCCGCCGCATCGAGCCGCAGCCAGACCAGCACGTCGCCGCGGAAGGCTTCGGTGAGGGCAAGGCCCTCGCAGGCTTGGCCGGTGGACGAGACCGCGGTCCGCGTTGCGCCGTCGGGCAGCTTGTCGAGCATCTGATCGATCAGCCCCAGGCTCTGTTCTGCTTCGCGGATGCGGATCCAGACCCGCGCGTCGACGTCGCCGGCGGTCAGCACCGGCACGTCGAACTCAAGCTCATGATAAGGCGCGTAGCCGACGGCGCGGCGGGCATCGAAGCTGCGCCCCGCGGCGCGGCCGACAAAGCCGCCGGCGCCGAACTGGCGCGCGTACTCAGGACGCACGATGCCGGTGCTCACGGTGCGGTCCTGCAGCGACGCCGTATTGTCGTAAAGCTCGATCAACCGCGGAAAGACGTTGCGGATTTCGCTGAGCAAAGCCCGCACGGCGGCGGCGCCCTCCGGCGCGATGTCGCGCGCGAGGCCGCCCGGCACGATCACGTCCATCATCAGGCGGTGGCCGAAGCAGGCCGCGGCGGCGCGTAGCGTGCGCTCGCGCAGGATGCCGGTCTGCGCATGCATCAACGCGAATGAGGCATCGTTGCAGATCGCGCCGATGTCACCGAAATGATTGGC
>JBBWZU010000848.1:0-5947 GCA_039649225.1 Hyphomicrobiales bacterium
CACCGAAATGTCGCGCGGAACGGCGAGCCCCCTGGCGCGGATCGCTTTCAGCACGCCGGAGAGCATGTCGATGCCGCCCGCGATGACCGCTGTCGGACGATCGCGTGAGCCGAGCAGTTCGGCCATCGTGCTAAAGCCCGAATGGGCCAGAAAGCTACCCGTGCGCATCAGCAGCGGATCGACCGCGACGCCATGCGCTTCATGCGCGACGCGATAGCCGCGCAGACGCTCGCGCGCCGGAAACATGTCGTCGCGTCCGGTGAGGATCGCGATGCGCCGATGGCCGAGTGTCAGCAGATGATCGGTCATGATCTGCGTGCTGTAGTGATGATCCGCCATCACGGCGTCGGCCCAGGCGGGCGTGTCGCGATCCACCACCACGATCGGGACGTTCAGCGTCAGCAGGAAGTCGTCGAACTTCGGATCGGAGGGCGTATAGAGGCCGAGCATCATGCCGTCGGCCTGACGCCGGCTCAGGCGCTTGAGCAGTTCGCGCTCGCGTTCGATGTTGCCTTCCGAATTGGTCAGCAGCAGCGCATAGCCGGCCTCGTGCAGCACGTCATGCGCGGCGCGCACGAAGGCGGCCAGCGGCGGAATGCTGATCTCGCGGATGATGCAGCCGACGGTGCGGGTCGTGCGGCTGCGCATGCTTTGCGCCGCATGGTTCGGAGAAAAGCCAAGCGTCTCGATCGCCTGATGCACGCGCTCGCGGATCTCGGCGCGCACCGTCTCGTTGCGGTTGAGCACGCGCGACACGGTGCCGACCGAAACCCCGGCGGTCTGGGCCACATCGCGGATCGTCAGATTCGAACCTTTGCTCATGCGCCGATCCTATAGGCCGACACAGGCACGGCACCAAACGGGCGCTTATCCGGCAGCAGGTGTGGGGGCAAAGTATGCACGCTCCAGACGATGCGGCAGATCGGCTTCACCAGTAGCGGCTTCGAGCACGATCGACCCGCGGGCAAGCGCGTAGACGCGATCGGCGAGCGCCAGCGCCTTCTCGATCAACTGCTCGACCAGCAACACCGCGGTTCCGGTCTCGCGCAGCTTGCTCACCACGACAAACACGCGATCGACCAGAACCGGCGAAAGGCCGGCAGACGGCTCGTCCAGCATCAGGAGGCGCGGCCGTTGCACCAGACCTTGCGCGACAGCCAACATTTGTTGTTGTCCGCCCGAGAGCGCGACGGCGCGCTCGTGGCGCTTGGCGGCGATCTCGGGGAAATAACCAAGTGCCTCCTCGACGCGCGCAGCACGCTCGCCGCGCGGCACGTCGTAGGCGGCCAGCAGCAGGTTGTCGGTCACGCTTTGTTGCGTGAAAACACGATGTCCTTCGATGACATGCGCAAGGCCTGCCTTGACGGTCTCGCGCGGGCCGGCGCCGGCAAGATCGCGGCCGGAAAATTGCACGCCGCCCGTCCAGGGGAGCAATCCCGAAATCGCGCGCAGCAGCGTGGTCTTGCCGGCGCCATTCGGCCCGAGCAGCGCCACGACCTCGCCGGCCGCAATCGTCAGATCGACGCCGCGCAACACGCCGACCTTGCCGTAGCCGGTGGACAATCCGGTGACGCTCAGGAGAGGCTCAGCCCCCAAGGTAGGCATTGACCACCTCCCGATGCGAACGGATTTCCGCCGGCGTTCCCGCCGCCAGCGTCTTGCCGAGGTTGAGCACGGTGACGTGATGGCAAATGTCGAAGATCAAGTCGGCGTGATGCTCGACCAGCAACACGCCGGTGCCGTTGTTGGAAATTTCAACCACCAGCGCGCCGAGCCGCCGGATCTCTTCGGCCGAGAGGCCGGCGGCCGGCTCATCGAGCAGCAGGAAGGCGGGCCGCAACATCAGCGCGCGCGCGATCTCGATGAAACGCAGCTCGCTGTGCTGCAGGCGATCCGCCCGCACGGCGGCGAGTTGTTCGAGCCCGACCGCCGACAAGGCCAGCATGGCGATCTCGCGCAGCATCTTCTCGTCTTTCCAGTGGCGCGGCAGCGCGAGCAGCGACTCGACGAACGTGCCGCGTCCGTCGATGGTGCCGCCGATCATGACGTTTTCCAGCACCGAGGCTTCGCCCACGATGCGCGGCGTCTGGAATGTGCGCGCGATACGCAGATGCGCGCGCCGATGGTGCGCAAGCTGCGTCAGCACCACCCCTTTGAGTTTCGCGGTGCCGCCCTGCGGCGTGTAGTAACCGGAGATCACGTTCAGCGTCGTGGTCTTGCCGCTGCCATTCGGGCCGATCAGCCCATGCACCTGGCCGGGCAGGATCGTGAGGTCGAGCCCGTCGATCGCGCGCACACCGCCGAAACTGAGCGCCACCTGTTCGAGTCTCAGCGTGTCGGCGTTCTGGTTCTGCCCAAGCAGGCGCGCGAGCAGATCGGGCCGGGGCACGATCGCGCGGTTGCTTTCGAGCGGGCGGCGATTCTTGAAATCCAAAAGCTCGGCGATGCCGCCCGGCATCAGCAGCACGATCGCCAGCAGCAGCACCGCGTAGAGGAACGTCGACCATGCGACCAGAGGCGCGGCGAACTCCGGCAGCACGGTCAGCAGCACCGTGCCGAGCAGCGGGCCGACGATCGAACCGCGACCGCCGATCAGGATGGCGATGAAGAACAGCACCGACAGCTCGATCGTGAAAGCGTCCGGCGTGATGTAGGACTGCAACGAGGCGAACAGCCCGCCGGCAATGGCCGCGGTCGCGCCGCTGAACAGGAAGACCAGCATCAGGAGCTTCGGCTTGGCGATGCCGCTGGCCTCGGCGGCAACTTCGGCGTCGCGGATCGCCGTCAGTGCGCGGCCAAAGCGGCTGCCGGCGATGTTCGCCGTCATCCAGGTGCAGACCGCCGCGACCATGAGGCAGAGATAATAAAAGCCCCACTGGGAATCGAATGGCGCCGGGAACACCGGTCCGGGCACCCCGACGCCGCCGCCGGTGACGCTGGCCCAGGCGAGCACGATCTGCGTGACGATGGTGGCAAAGCCGAGAGTCGTGATCGCGAAGTAGAACGTGCGCAGCCGCAGCGCCGGCAGACCAACGATGACGCCGAAGGCTGCGCCGACGAGGCCCGCGATGGCGAGAGCCAGAAAGGGGTCGATCGCCGGCATGACATTGCCGGCCGCCAGCACGCTGGTGGTGTAGGCGCCGACGGTGAGCAGCGCGACCCAGCCGATCGCGATCTGGCCCGCGAACCCGACCACGAGATTGAGTCCCGCCGCCAGCACCCAGTAGACGCAGGCGCGCGTCGCGATCACGCCCCAATAGCCGCCGGCGAACAACGGAAGCGTCGCGGCGATGACCGCGATGATCAGGAAAGGCAGCGCGGCGCTCAGCGCGGGCGAACCGAAAAGCGACGCACGCGCCGGCCGGACCTCTGTCGTCGACATGTCCATCAGACGCGCCGCCCAACCGCTGTGCCGGCGAGGCCCTCGGGGCGCACCAGCAGAACCAGAATGAATACCGTGAACACCGCCACCGAGGCGAAGATGCCGCCGACCAGAAAGTTCGCGGCTTGCTGGAACAGCCCGAGCACGATGCCCGCGACGACCGCGCCACGGTTGTTGCCCATTCCGCCGAGCGCGACCGGCACGAAGCCATAGAACGTCAGCATCGGCGCATTGGCAAAGAAGGCGAGCAACATCTGCCCGCCGGCAAAACCCGCGAGCGCACCGATCGTACCGGCGATCGCAAAGCTCGCCATGCGCAGATTGCGTTCGGGAAGTCCGAGCGCACGCGCCGCATAATTGTCCTCGGCGATCGCCAGGAAGGCGTGGCCGAGCATGGTGCGGCGATAGAGTATTTCCAGCCCCACGAGGGTGACCGCGCAGGCGATCATCGGTAGCCAGAACTGCTGATCGAACGCGTTACGCTCGATCGGAAAGATACGCGGGAAGGGCTGTGGTTCCGTGCTCCACTCGATCGCGGCGAACTGTTGCACGATCAGCGCAAGCGCGAGCGTCGAGAGCACGTAGAGATGCTGGTCGAGGCTTTTCAGCACCGGCCGCACGGCGACAATTTCGGTGACGACGCCGAGCACGGCGCCGCCCAGAAGAGCAAGGAGAAACCCCGCCCAGATCGGCATGCCCATCCGCAGGATGAACAGCGAGCCCAGGATGCCACCCACCATCCCGAGGGTGCCAGCCGTGAAGCTGAACACCCGCGAGGCGGAGTACATCACGTTATAGGCAATGCCGATCAGCGCGTAGATGCTGCCGATCGCCAACCCCGACAGGACGATGGACAGGACCATCGGCTCAGGCGCCGTAGCCCGGAGCGAGGTTGAACGCGCCGTCCTTGAGCGAGTTGGCCTCGACCATCACGACCTCGTCGTCGGGATAGCCGTCGTGGTTCTCGGCCGTGAAAGAGATATTGCCATAGACGCCGGCGAACTTCTTCAACTTATTGAAGTAGCCCTGAAGCGCCGTCGTCTCGGTGCCGACGGACTTGATGGCTTCAGCCATCATGTATGGCGTGTCGTAGCCGACGCCGATCCACCACAGAAGCGTATCGCTCATGTCGATCTTCTGGGTGCGCAGCCTGTCGACGAAGGCGCGCGCGCGTTCCGGCAGCTTGCCGGTCGAGTCGTAGCAGACGGGCCGGAAGTTGTTCGGATAGACCTTGGCCCAGTATTCGGGCTTTTCGAGCAGAGCCTTGGTCTGGCCGGAGCCGAGCGTGGTCTGGCCGCAGATCGGCACATCCCAAGCCATCTGGCCGCGCGTGTTGATGATGCGCGACAAGAAGCCGGCGTTCACGCTCCATGGCATGATCGCCTCCGCGCCCGCGGCCTGCATGCGCAGCATTTCGGGCTTGAGGTCCGGATTGGCGGCATCGACGCTGGCTTGATAGACGACCTCCCCGCCCAGCTTATTGAGCATCGGGACGTATGCGTTCAGCGATGCGGTGCCATAGCCGGTGGTGTCGCTGATGACCGCGACCTTCTTCTTCTTCAAAACCTCCACGACGTAACGGTTCGCGGCGCCACCGATCTGCTGGTTGGTCGGAGCATTGCGGAAGCAGAGTGGATACTTCTTCACGTCGGTGAGGCTGTCGACCCAGCAGGGATGGATCTGCAGAGTGTTGGTGCGCGCAAGCAGCGGCACCACGGCAAGCGACTCGCCGGAATTGAGCGGACCGAACACGACACTGACTTTGGCGGCGCGCGTGAGCTCGGCGGTCGCGTTCACCGCCTTGGTCGGATCGGACTGCGTATCGCGCTGGATGATTTCAATCATGCGCCCGTCGATACCGCCGGCCTTGTTGATCTCGTCCACGGCAAGCTGCGTGCCGCGGGTGATACCGATGCCGGTGGAGGACGAAGGTCCCGTGACCGCCGGCAGATATCCGATCAGGATTGGGTCTTTCGCCGCGATGGCGGGCTTGACGATGGCCGCCGCGGCGACAGCCGCACTGGTGGACGCAAGCAATTTGCGACGCGTGATCGACATTGTCATTCCTCCCTGTCGTTTGAAGTCTCTTCGGACCTTATTTCCTTCACGATAGTTTACTCTCGGATCGATAACTCACAAGCGCGATCCGCATGGTCGGCGCAAAGCGCGCTCACTCGGCAGCCACGGAAACTCCGTTTTTTGTCTTGTCTTTGGCCGCAAACATGCGCTGGCGCAGCGCAGCGGTCGATGTTGCGTCGATCCTGCGATCGTCGCTCGAGAGCGCAACGCCATAGAGCTCGCGCGCGGCCCCCGCGGTGATGTAGCCGTCGATGACATCCTTGAGCACGCGATCGGGCTCGCGTTCGAGCGGATCACCATAGCCGCCGCTGCCGGCGCAGCGGATCAAGACCCGGTCGCCCTTGTTCACAACAGCCGCCGATCCCTTGCTCGGCATTTCGGTCACGCTGCCGTCGGGTTTCGTCACGGTGGACTTGAAGCGCGCGCCTTCAAGCCCGCCGAACAGGCCCTTCGGCGCGACGCGGCCGCGCTCGGCGGTCACCGTCA
>JBBWZU010000045.1:0-10238 GCA_039649225.1 Hyphomicrobiales bacterium
GCCTCGCTGTCGGCCTCGGTCTCCTCGATCTCATCCTCGATGAACTCGTCGGATTCGTCTTCCGCCGAGCGCACCAGCACCGGCACCGCCGAGACCTGCTGCGCCAGGATCGTCTTGGCGTCGTCGACCGAGTGCACGAGCTCGCCCTTCTCGATCGTGAAGGGCTGCGCGGCCGTGGCGTTGACGTCGGCGCTGACCGTAATGGTGATCTGGAAACGGCTCTCCAGGTCGCGCAGATGCGCGCGCTTGTGGTTGAGCGCGTAGAGCGCGACCTCGGTGCGGGTGCGCACGATCAGATTGTGCGTCGCGCCCTTGATCAGCATTTCCTCCAGCATGCGCAGGAGGTGCAGCGTGACCGACGACACCGAGCGCACATGGCCGGAGCCGCCGCAATGCGGGCACTTGTCGGTCGAGCTTTCCAGAACGCTCGAGCGGATGCGCTGGCGCGACATTTCCAAGAGGCCGAAATGCGAGATGCGTCCGACCTGGATGCGCGCGCGGTCGTGCTTGAGGCTCTCCTTCATGCGCCGCTCGACCGTGCGGTTGTTGCGGCTTTCGTCCATGTCGATGAAGTCGATGACGATCAGGCCGGCAAGGTCGCGCAGGCGCAGCTGGCGGGCGATTTCCTCGGCCGCCTCGCTGTTGGTCTTGGTGGCGGTGTCCTCGATGTGGTGCTCGCGCGTGGCGCGACCTGAATTGACGTCGATCGCGACCAGCGCCTCGGTCTGGTTGATCACGATGTAGCCGCCGGAGCGCAACTGCACGGTCGGCGTGAACATCGCGTCGAGCTGGCTCTCGATGCCGTAGCGGGTGAAGATCGGCTGCGGATCCTTGTAGAGGATCACGTTCTTGGCGTGGCTCGGCATCAGCATGCGCATGAAGTCGCGCGCCTCGCGATGGCCGTCCTCGCCGGCGACGAGAATTTCCTCGATGTCCTTGTTGTAGAGGTCGCGGATCGAGCGCTTGATCAGCGAGCCTTCCTCGTAGACCAGCTTCGGGGCGGTGGACTTGAGCGTGAAGTCGCGCACCGTCTCCCACAGCCGCAGCAGGTATTCGAAGTCGCGCTTCACCTCGGCCTTGGTGCGGTTGGCGCCGGCCGTGCGCAGGATCACGCCCATTCCTTCCGGAACCTCGAGCTCCTGGGCGATTTCCTTCAGGCGCTTGCGGTCGATCGCCTGCGTGATCTTGCGGCTGATGCCGCCGCCACGCGCGGTGTTCGGCATCAGCACGGAGTAGCGTCCGGCCAGCGACAGATAGGTGGTCAGCGCCGCGCCCTTGGTGCCGCGCTCTTCCTTCACGACCTGCACCAGCATGATCTGCCGGCGCTTGATCACCTCTTGAATTTTGTAGGTGCGCCGATAGCGCGGCGTGCGCTCCTGCACCTCTTCCAGGGCATCGGCCCCGCCGACCGACTCGACGACTTCCTCTTCCTCCTCGCCGTTCTCGCTCGCGTGATCGTCGACCTCTTCGATATTGCCGTTGCCGCCGCTCTCGGCGCCAGCCTCGCTGGATTCGTTCTCTGCAGCCTCGGCGCTCGCGCTCTCGCCATGCGCCGCGGTGTCGTCGGCGCCGGATGCCTCAGTCGGCGCGGACGTCGCGTCGATCGCGGCGGCGAGGGGCGCTTCGGCGTGATACGCCGCCATCGCGGGGGCAGGCGGGGTCTCGGCCGCATCGTCCGTCTTGGTGTGCTCGTCCGAATGGCTTGCGGCGGCCTCGGCCGTTATCGGGGGCTGGCCGGCATCGGAGGCGGCCGGCGCATCCTGATGACCGGTGGGCTCTCCATCATGATGATCATCATCGTGATCGTGCGCATCGACGGCGTGGCCTTCGGACGCGTGCGGCGCGTCGTGCTCATGCGCAGCCTGGTTCTGATCAAAGCCGCGGTTCTCATCAAAGCCTTGGGTCGCCGCAAAGCTCTGGTTCTCCGCGGACTCCGACGAGGCTTCGGCCGCCTGGTCTTCGAGCGGCTGGGTGCGCACATGATCGCGCCGGCTGTGCGCCGCGTCGCGGCGCGGGCGGCGATTGCGACCACTATGGTCGCCGCGGCCGCTATGGTCGCCGCGACCACCATGGTCGCCGCGGCCGCCGCCATGGTCGCCGCGACCGCCGCCGCTGGCGCGGCGATCGGCCTCGTCCTCGGCGTCGCGATGCGCGCGTTCTTCCTCGGCGATCAGCGCCTGCCGGTCGGCGACCGGAATTTGATAGTAGTCCGGATGGATTTCGGAAAATGCCAGGAAGCCATGGCGATTGCCGCCGTAGTCGATGAAGGCGGCCTGGAGCGAAGGCTCGACGCGGGTGACCTTGGCTAGATAGATATTGCCGCGCAGCTGGCGGCGGTTCGCGGACTCGAAGTCGAATTCCTCGACCCGGTTGCCGCGCAGCACCACGACCCGGGTTTCCTCCGGATGGGTGGTGTCGATGAGCATCTTGTTGGCCATGAAACGATCTCTTGACGGCGGGCTCGCGCGCGTCCGCGCCGTGACGCAATGGCTGTCACGGGCGGCACCGGCGGCGCGCCGAATTGGGGGTTGAATGAATGATCTTGGATCGTGCTGACAGGCATGGCGAACGCCGAAACGTTCGCTATGAACGCCGAAGCGTTCCTTGCGAATGCCGAGGCATTCGCCGCAACCCTGACTTGCTCGCCCGGGCAACGCGGTAATCCCGCGTCTTGCGCCTTGAGCATGATCCTCAACCTGGACTGGACGGATACGCTTGCGCGTCGCCGCGGTTTCTTTCGCGCGCTGATGGCCGGGCGGGCAGGCCGCCGATGTCTCCGGATGTCCTTAAAGGGCGTCAGCCGTTCCGCTAAGGCGCCGTGGCGTCAAGCGAATTGGCCTCAGGCTGCCCGCCTATGGGTCCCTTTGGATCCCATTGTTGAGGCGGGCGAACCGGCTGCCCGAACGCGGCAAATCCAGATTCGCAACCGTCAGCAGCACTTACATACGGCGAGGGGCGGGGAATGGCAAGCATCAGTTCGGCCCGGGCCGGGGCCTCGAGGGCATCGTCAACCGAACGAGCCACCTTCGCGCGGCCTGCGACGGGACCCAGCCTCCCGGCCGGCTGCTCTGATATGTTTAGCGATTTTGGGTTCGTTCTGCCAAACTGAACCAATGATTGTATTTTTTAGATATCTCTCCTTGCCTCTCTTTGCCGGCTTTTATTCCTAATAATCCGGTTGGCATTGCAAGAGACGAATAACGGAACTCATTGCGGAATAATCACAGACTGGCGAGAACGTCGGGCGAAATCCTGCGCCCACCGCATCCCCGGTTGTAAGATACCGCCTTCTTGCTAAGGTGTTGTGAACCAAGAGCAAGAATCGGGGCCATCAATGGCGTGGAACAGTTCAAAGACGGACAAATTACCGTCGCCGAAAGCTTGGGTCCTACGGCTCGATCTTCCTCGCACTGCGGTGGACATGCAGCCAGCACTGCTCGCGAGCAGCGTGCTCACCGGCGGGACGCTACGCAGCCTGGCGGTGGCGGCGGGGATGATGACGGCGCTCGGCGTCTCCCCGGCTTTTGCGCAATGTTTCTCTGGAGCCGGCACCGATTTGGGTGCGGCAGGATGCCAGGCCGTGGTTCCGGCCGGCCCTGCCGCTACCGCGATCGGCTTCGACGCCAACGCGACCGGTGCCTCCGCGACCGCGTTGGGCACGGCCAGCTTTGCGAGCGGCTTCGGCGCCACCGCGATAGGCGTGCTTAGCAACGCCACCGGTGCCGACGCGACCGCGACCGGTGCAAACAGCACAGCAAACGGCATCAACGCGACCGCGACGGGCGTGAGCAGCCTCGCCAACGGCGCCGCCGCGACCGCAACGGGCGTGGGCAGCACTGCGAACGGCTTCGGCGCGACCGCAAACGGCCAGCTCAGCTTCGCGAACGGTAACGACGCCACCGCGACCGGCAAGAACAGCTTCGCGAACGGCGCCAACGCGAGCGCAACCGGCCACCTCAGCGTCGCGAACGGTGCCAACGCGAGCGCCTTCGGTCAGGGCAGCAACGCAACCGGCGACAGCGCGACCGCGACCGGTCAGAACAACCTCGCCAACGGCGCCAGCGCGACCGCGACGGGTCAGAACGCCAACGCAACCGGCGGCGCCGCGACCGCGACCGGTGTCAGCAGCACCGCGAACGGCTTTAACGCGACTGCAACCGGCGAGGCCAGCTTCGCAAACGGCGCCAGCGCGACCGCGACGGGTTCGTCCAGCTTCGCGAACGGCACCCTCGCGACCGCGACAGGCGTGCTTAGCAACGCCACCGGTGCCGACGCGACCGCGACCGGTGCAAACAGCACAGCGAACGGCGCCAACGCGACTGCGACCGGCCAGGGCAGCCTGGCCAACGGCGCCGCCGCGACTGCGACCGGCCAGAACAGCCTCGCAATCGGCGCCAACGCGACCGCGACGGGCAACGGCAGCTTGGCGAACGGCACCGACGCGACCGCGACGGGCCAAAGCAGCATCGCGAACGGCACCAGCGCGACCGCGACGGGCGCTGGCAGCACTGCGAACGGCTTCGGCGCGACTGCGACGGGCCGGCTCAGCTTCGCGAATGGCGCCATCGCGACGGCGACGGGCGCTCAAGCGCAGGCAAATGGCCCCAACGCGACCGCAACTGGCACGGGCAGTCTGGCGAACGGCGTCTCCGCGACTGCGACGGGCATGAGCAGCACCGCGAACGGTGCCCAGGCGACCGCGACGGGCCAGGGCAGCAACGCAACCGGCGCCAACGCCACCGCGATGGGCCAATTCAGCACCGCGAACGGCGCCGCCGCGACTGCAACCGGCCAGAACAGCGCCGCGAACGGCACCCGGGCGACCGCGACGGGCCAGAGCAGCATTGCGAACGGCGCAACCGCAAGCGCCTACGGGCAGGGCAGCATCGCCAACGGAGCCAACGCCACCGCGATCGGTCAGGCGGCGAACGCGACCGGCACCGGCGCGACCGCGTTCGGTGCGAGCGCGCAGGCGACTGCGGACGGAGCCGTCGCGGTCGGGCAGAACGCGGCGGCGACCGGCGTGAATGCGATCGCGATCGGCAATGGGGCAGTCGCCACCGGCTCGGTCGCGATCGGCAATCTTGCGTCAGCGTCGAATGGGGGCGCGGCCTTCGGGGACAATTCGCTGGCGACCGGCACGAACGCGACCGCGCTCGGTCCGAATACCTCGGCGACCTTCGCCAACTCCACGGCGATCGGCAACGGCGCGAGCACCAGCGCCGTCAATCAGGTCTCGATCGGCACGGCCTCGAACACTTATCGGATGCCCGGCATCAGCTCGGCGGCGAGCCTTGCGGCGCAGACCGGCCGACCTCGTTCGTCACATCCGACGCGGCCGGAAACCTCGCGACCACGAGCTTCAATCCGGCAAGCATTTCCAGTTTGCAGTCGCAGGTCTCCTCGCTGCAGTCGCAGGTCAACGGCATCGATGACCGGGTGAAGAACATCGGTGCGCTCGGCGCCGCGCTGGCGGGGCTGCATCCCAATCCGCGTGCCAAAGGCGACAATCATATTGCCGGCGCGGTCGGCGCCTATCGCGGGCAGGCGGCCTTTGCGGCCGGCTATTTCCGCCATGTCGGCGATCAGGTCATGCTCAGCGTCGCCGGTTCGACAACCGGCAACGAGTGGTCGGCGAATGCGGGCGTGACGTTCAGCTGGTAGCGGCACGTCGCTGCGCCATGCGCGGGCACGTGCTGCGCGCTTTGCCCGCTGGGCGTGGGAGCGTGAGAGTAGCCCGGATGAAGCGCCAGCGTAATCCGGGACCAGATGCACCGCCCCCGGATTTCGCTTCGCTCCATCCGAGCTACGCGGGCACGCCGCGGAGCCTGTGCCCGGACGGCGCGAAGCGCCGATCCGGGTGCGCTTTGCCCGCCCTACGAATCGCAATTGCGTTGCGCCTGCTCGCGCACATCCGACGGCGTCAGTCCGTAGCAGCGGCGGAAGGCGCGGTTGAAATACGAGACATCGCCAAACCCGCTTTCGTGTGCGATCCGCGCGATGTTCAGGTGGGCATAGCGCCGGTCGGCCAGCATGCGGCGGGCTTTCGCCAGGCGCTCGGCGAGCACGAACGAAGAGAACGACGAGCCATCCTGCTCGAATAGCTTGCGCACATAGCGCGCCGAAATGCCGTGGCGCGCCGCAATCAGCTCGGTCGAGAGATCGTCGCGATCGAGCTCCTGCAGAATGTCGGACCGGATCGCGCGCAGGCGCGCGACTTTGCCGCCGCGCAGGCGCGCCAGCTCGGCATGCTCGCCGCGGGCGCCGAGCGCGAGCGCCGCAAGATCCAGAATGTGGGTCGATACGCTGCGCGCAAGGTCCGGGTTCGTCAGTTCGTCCCCTGCCGACACAATGTCGAGATACCTGACCAGGAGACGTAGCGCCGCGTTGTCGCTTCGAATGGGACGGCCGAAGGCCGCCGCGAAATTCGGAACCAGCGCGGCGATACTCCGGCGCGGTAGCGCGAGCGTCAGAAAGCTGCCCGCGGTGTGCAGCGTGGCGGTGAACGGATCCGCCGACGAGAGCAGGCTGGCGCCGCCGATGCCGCAATTCAGCTCGGCGCCGAATTGAGAGGTCGTGGCAATTCCCGCGCGCAGCGCGCTCAGGACGATCACGTCGCCACCTTGCCGGGCGAGTTCGCGCGTGACGCGGTAGTGCGCCGGAGAGCGCGAGCCGGCCGCGATACCAACGCCAGGGAGCAGGCTGAACGTCACGTCGGCATGGAAGGGCGCATCGCCGATCGGTTCGATATCGACGCCGGTGACACCGCGGCCGTAGACCTCGCGCCACATCGCCAGGCGTTTGTTCTGCGGAAAGGTCTCGGTCGAAATCCGCGCGCGGCGAAGCGGCTCGAGATGCTGCATGGACCCTCAGCCTGTGACGGAGACAGTATTGGTAAGTCGCGCGCCAACCACAATAAGTTCGAATCAGGCGGGCTGCGTCGCCGGTTTTCCGGGTTCTTTATTCGTCGCAGCCACGGGCGTTCGTGCCGCGTCGTCCAATCCGTGTTCCGTCTGAGACAAGTCCCGTCGGCGCGCCGTGTTGATCGGGCAACAAACCGCCCGGAAGTGGTTTAAGTGCCGAATATGCCGAGTGGTTGTTCCGTGGCGACCAAGACAGGTTTCGTTGGTCGGATAGGTTCGTCAGGCGAGACCGGCATTCACCATTCTTGTGTCGCCTTCCCGTCGGCGACGCTCGCAGTCGGGTCCGGGCAACGGCGGCAGCGAGCAAGCGGGGCACCAGGATGACACGGACTCATTCGACCGTTGGGGGATGGCGGGCCGTTTCAAAGCATGCACTGCCGCCACTGGATCGCACAACATATCGGCAGCGTTCCCGCGCGCACCTGCTTGCCAGCAGCATCCTCACTGGCGGAACGCTGCGCAGCCTTGCCGCCGCAGCCGGCATGATGACGGTGCTCGGCGTCTCGCCGGCGCTGGCGCAATGTTTCTCGGGCGCCGGCGCTGTTCTGGATATGGCGGCCTGCGAACACGCCGCCGCGACCGGCGCCAATTCTACCGCCGTCGGCTTCGGCGCGAACGCGACCGGTGCCAACGCGACGGCGTATGGCAATAGCGCGGGCGCGAATGGCGCGGCCGCGACCGCGACCGGTGCGTTCAGCATCGCGAACGGCGGAGCCGCGACTGCCACGGGCTTGGGCGCTCAAGCGAATGGCGGCTTCGCGACCGCGACAGGCACGAGCAGCGTCGCGAATGGCTCCGACGCGACCGCGACCGGCGCGAACAGCAACGCGACCGGAAACTTTGCGACCGCGACGGGCCGAGCCAGCACCGCGAACGGCTCCGACGCGACCGCAATGGGCGTGAACAGCTTTGCGAACGGCGGCTTCGCGACCGCGATAGGCACGGGCAGCAACGCGGCCGGCGTCTTTGCGACCGCGACGGGCCAGGCCAGCCTCGCGAACGGCCTTGCCGCGACCGCGATGGGCAGCCGGGCCAACGCCACCGGCGCGGGTGCAACGGCCTTGGGTATGAGCAGCATCGCAAACGGCGCACAAGCGACTGCGACCGGCGAGAACGCCAACGCGACCGGCGCCAATGCGACCGCAACGGGGCAGAACAGCCGCGCGACCGGCGACACCGCGAGCGCCTACGGGCAGGGCAGCAACGCCACCGGCGAGGGCACGACGGCGATCGGCCAAGCCAGCACCGCGAGCGCGACCGGCGCGACCGCGATCGGGCAGGGCGCCTCGGCGACCTTCGCCAATTCGACGGCGATCGGGAATGGCGCGAGCACCAGCGCTGCCAATCAGGTCTCGATCGGCACGGCTTCGAACATTTATCGCATGCCGGGCATCAGTTCGGCTGCGAGCCTCTCGGCGCAGTCGGGCCCGACAAAGGTTGTGACCTCTGATGCCGCGGGCAATCTCGCGACCGCGAGTTTCAGCCCGACTGACATCAGCGGTCTGCAGGCCAACGTCACGACGCTGCAGTCGCAAATGCGCCAGGCCTTCGAGGGCACAGCGATCGCCATCGCGATGGGCGGCAGTTCGCTCCCTGGAGACAAGAAATTCGCGATCTCGACCAACTGGGGCACGTTCCGCGGCGAGAATGCCGCGAGCATTTTGGCTCAGGCGCGCGTCACCGATAATATCGTTCTCAACGGCGGCGTCGCGATGGGCTTCGCGCAGGGTGGCGTCGGCGGGCGCGCTGGTGTTACATTTGCGTGGTGACGCGTTCTTTCCGCACGATATTGATTCCCCGCACGACCGCGATGGCGAATGCCATCGCCGCGATGGCACTGGCCATCGCGGTTCTCACGTTATCATCCGCCGCCATCGCGCAGGCGCCCAAGGCGGAGCAGCAGGCGCCCAAGCCCGCCAACATCGATCGCAACGGCGTCATCATGCTGATCCGCTCGACGTTGCTCGCGGTCGATCACGCCAACAAGACCGGCAACTATACGGTGCTGCGCGATATCGCCGCGCCGGGCTTCCAGAACAACACCGCGGCGAGGCTCGGCGAGATCTTCGCCAAGCTGCGCAACGACAAGCTCGATCTTTCCGGCGTTGCGGTGATCGACCCGCAGCTCTCGCTGCTGCCGCAGATCGAGGCCAGCGGCATGATGCACATGGCGGGGTTCTTCCCGTCCGTGCCCGCGCAGGTCAATTTCGAGCTGATGTACGCGCCGGTCGAAGGGCAGTGGCGGTTGTTCGGCATTTCGGTGTCGATCGGGCAGGCCGCGCCCGCGGCGCCGGATGCACCGCAAGCCAATGGGCCGCCAGCCAATGGAGCGTCCGCCGCCAAGCAGCCGCCGCCAGTCGCGCAGAAGCAACCACCTCCGAACGGCGCCAAGCCGCCGCCGAAACAGTAAATCGATGCTTCCGATCTCGTCGCTGAAATCCATGAACGTGTTGTTCGCCACGCCCTGCTACATCTCGGCGGTGACGATGAACTACGTCACCAGCATTTTCAGCATGACCTGCGATGCGATGCATCTCGGCCTCGGCTGCACGCTGCACATGCACTCCGAAAGCCTGATCCCGCGCGGGCGCAATGTCATCGTGCGCAAGTTCCTGGCCGAGGAACAGTTCACGCATCTGTTCTGGATCGACAGCGATATTGCGTTCAGTGCGGATTCGGTCTGGCGCCTGCTGCGCGCCGACCGCGATATCGTCGCCGGCGTCTATCCGATGAAGAAGATGAACTGGCCGGCCGAGGGCACGCCCGCCGGCATGACGCAGCGCCAGTTCGAGGACCGCTACACCGAATATCCGTTCAACCCGATCGATCACGGCGCCACGCGCGTCAGCCAGTTCGCCGACACTGACGGCTTCATCGAGGTCGCCGAAGCGCCGAACGGCTTCATGTGCGTCAAGCGCGACGTGTTCCGCCGCCTGATCGAAGGCTATCCGAACCTGCGCTACACGCCCGACGGTCCGCCCGGCCATCCGCAGGCGCACCTGCACTGGCGCTTCTACGACTGCATGGTGGACCCGGATTCAGGGCGCTATCTGTCCGAGGACTATGCGTTTTGCCGGCTGTGGCGCGACATCGGCGGCAAGGTGTGGGTCGATCTCGAATGCAAGCTGAACCACTTGGGTCAGCACATGTACCGCGGCGATCTGGCGGAAAGTTTGCGCGTGCAGGGGCGGTGGTGACACCAGACATCAAGGGGCAATTTCAAATCGCGGCGGTCAAAACTCCAGCTCCCGAAACGTCGGTGGAATGGCCTCGCGGATTCGCGACATCGGCGCAATCAGCAGACAGGTGATGCCG
>JBBWZU010000049.1:0-2837 GCA_039649225.1 Hyphomicrobiales bacterium
CGACGGTCTGCTTGTCATCGACGAAGCGTTTGCGGACGTGGTGTCTTCCGAAACGAGTCTTGCCGGCGACATTGACTGCGGCAACATCGTCTTGCTGCGATCGTTCGGAAAATTTTTCGGGCTCGCCGGTCTGCGACTTGGCTTTGCGCTGGCGGCGCCACATCTCGCGACGCGGCTAAAAGCCCTGCTCGGTCCGTGGGCGGTGTCCGGGCCGGCGGTCTTCGTCGGCGCGAAAGCATTGGCCGACAGCGCCTGGAAAACCCAGATGATCGGACGTCTGGCGGATGCCGCCCGGCGGCTCGACGATTTGCTCGCCGGTTCAGACCTTGAAATCGTCGGCGGCACGTCGCTCTACCGGCTGACGCGATCGTCCGGCGCGCAAGACCTCTTCAATCATCTCGGTCACGCCGGCATTCTGGTTCGCCGCTTCGCGGACCATCCTGCATGGCTGCGCTGGGGGTTGCCCGACAGCGAAGCCGCCTGGGAAAGATTGAGTGCCGCGCTGGCAAATCGGCCGAAGGCCTGAAGCCAGCATCACGGCCTGACCGCGGTCACTTCGATCTCGACGAGCCAACCGGGGTTGACCAAGCCGGCTACCGCCATGACCGAGCGCGACGGCAAATTCGGCTGCTCGGCGGTCCCGAAGAACTGGGTGTAGCCCTCCATGAAGCCGGCGAAATCCATCCGGTTCTCCTTCGCCGGATCAGGCACCAGGAACGCCTGCATCTTCACCACCTCCTTCATGGAGAGATTCATGCGCTGCAGCGCTTGCTCGATCGCCTGCAATACCGAGACGGTCTGCGCCTTAGTGTCGCCAAAGGAGGCGATGCTGTTGCGCGGCGCCTGATCGTTGGTGACGCGCGGCACCATGCCGCTGACAAAGACGATGGTCTTGCCGGCCGGCACTTCGACGGCCGCCGCAATCGGAAAATTCGAGCCCGGCGTGCGATGGCGGATCACCTCTTGGGCGCTCGCAGCGCCATTGAGCACAAGGCCGAGCACCAGAGCCGTTAGGGTCTTGGCGAACATGTCGAAACTCCTTTGCTCTATTGCCGCGCGGCCTTCACGTCATCGACGCTGACGCGGTCCGTATAGGCATTGCCGAAATTGGCGCGAATGTAATTGACCACGGCAGCCACCTGATTGTCGTCGAGCGCCCGGCCGAAGGCCGGCATCGCCTTTTGTCCATTGACGACGAGCAGCACCGGATAGCCCGCCGCCTCCAGCTTGGCGTTGCGCGCCAATGCCGGATAGGCGCCGGCACCCACCGCACCACGCCCGTCGGGCATGTGGCAACCGGCGCAGACGTTGCGATAGATCGCCTCGCCGTCCTGATGGGTGAAGCGGAATGGGCTCGACGAAAACGCGCTCGATTGAGCCTGCGCGATCGACGCAGTCATGGCGAGAGCGAGTGTGAGTGTCGTAAGAGCGGATGCAACACGAAAGATCATGGCAACACCTCATAGAACCGGTTTGAACGATCAGCCGTTGACGACGCGCCGATGCAGTCGCGCGATCGCGTCGAGCGAGGAGAGCACGGCGCCCTCCTGCCAGGCCGGGATATAGGAGGCATGTTCGCCCGCCAGCATGATGCGTCCATCGAGGGCGCAGAGATTGTTGTAGTGCTGCTTGCGCGCATCCTCGCTCCACACCGCAAAGCAGCCGAGCGTCGCCGGCTCGCGGTGCCAGCCGACCGAGATGCCGTTCTCGAATTCCTTTTCATATTGCGGATGGATCTGCGCGCCGAATTCCAGCACTTTCTTGATGCGCTCGGCCGGCGACAGCGCCGTCCATTCGAATGCGTAGGGGCCGAACGCATAGGCGCCGAGCAGCACGCCCTTGCCGGACTGGAAGAAGCCCGTGCTCGGATACTGGATCAGCGCGTTCGGCAAATCCGTATAGGTGATGCCGCCATAGATCTGCTCGTCCTCCTCCCAGAACCGGCGCTTGAACTGCAGACCGATCTTGACCGAGGCCCCATAGGCCGGCGCCTCGATCGCGGCCTTCATCGGCGCGCCGACATTGATGTCGATCTGCGACAGAACCGAGAGCGGGATCGTACAGATGCACCAGTCGGCGGTCGCGGTCTGCGGCGCGCCACCCTTCTGCGTATCCACGTAGGTCGCCGTGACGCCGTTCGCGTCCTGCTTGATCGCCGTCACCTTGGCGTTGAACCGGATCAGTTCTCCGACTTCGCGCCGGAACGCCTTGGAGATCATGTCCATGCCGCCGACCGGCTGGAAGATCGCGGATTGAAACTCGTAGACATTGCCGGTCTGCATGCGCGCCCACAGCCGCGATTTGACGATATCGCTGAGGCTGATCGGATCGGACGGTACCGGCACGGCGCTCAATCCGCCCCCGGGATCGCGCTCAAAGCCACGCCGGTCGCTGGTCGCCTCGCCTTTGAGATAGCGATAATTGGCGTCGAGCGCGCCCCACTGGCGCAGCGCCGCCAACAGCACCTCCTTGTCTTCTTTCGTCACCGGATCGTCGAGCTTGCCCTGGGAGACGGCTTTGGCGAGCAGTTCGGTCACGCCGCCCTGGAAGTCGGAATGGATATGACGAAAGCGTTGTGGCTTGCCGCCGAAGGCCGACTTCGAATGCAGATAGGCGTTGTGGTTGACCTGGACGAACGGTTCCATCGCGACGCCGAGCCGCTTGCAGTAATCGAGGATCGCATGATGGTGATAGGGAATGCGCCAGGGGCCCGGATTGATGTAGTGCCCGCTGTCGAACTCGCAGGTCTGGGTGGCGCCGCCGAGCTCGGTATAAGTGTCACCACCGCGCAGCGACCAGTTCCGCCCGCCGGCGCGCGCGTGATATTCGAGCACCTG
>JBBWZU010000054.1:0-3810 GCA_039649225.1 Hyphomicrobiales bacterium
GGCGAGACCTCGCCTGGCGACAATATCGCAAAGCTCATCATGTGGCGTTCCGGAAACCACATGCATATCCACCCTTCCTAACGCATGTTCCAGAAACTCTTCTGCTCCGGCAGTGAATGAACACGTGAGGACCGCACCGAGGACGAGCTAAGCGTACTCTTCCAGGCGATCGACGGTACGCGAGCTCGCCGAACGACCGAACAGCTCTCGCTCGTAATGGGCCAACTTGACGCGCCGCGTTACGCCTCCGTGAAGCTTGGAGTGGGATAGCATCCGGGCGATTTTTTCCGGGTCGTCGTCTGCGTAGATCGTGACATAGGCCGGTTCCTTGATGCCCGTGGAATCGAGATGAAGCCGGCGAAGGGGCGCCGAAGACAAAGAAGCGCGCCATACCAAAGAAATCCAAAAAACCTTCCCTTACGTGAAGTGTCTCACGTCCAGATTTCAGATCGTGGAGAATATTGCGTGCGCAAGCGATCCGGTTCGGACCTGGGTCGCCCAAGCACCAAAGGAAACGGACCATGTTTACGAAAATCGCAAATACTCTCGCCGCCGCGATCGTTCTGGCATCGTCTTCGATCGCATTGAGCTTCCATGCGAGTGCCGGCCCGGGCGTTCAGCAAGTTCCCACGAACCAGGAGCAGGCCTGGATGGAACGCGCGTCGCGCAACTTCGACGGTGGTGCGCAGTAGTGCGTTGGAGCGGATCATCGCGATCCGCTCGCGATCAGAAGCGGTCGGATCATACCGGCCGCTTCTGCTGCGGCATCTGACACCGCGCACCGTACGCAAGAAGGAGACTTTCGAACCCCCGATTGATTGGCAGGAGAATCGCTATGAACCCGCGATACCGCACCTCAACCACGTCTTGCCTGGTCGCTTATTCAATGAGCGCAGGTCTCGCGTTCTGCGCCGCGATCGCGCCATGCGATGCAGCGGATCGATCACATCCCTTGGTAGAATCAGGCCAGCCGCGCGACCTGGTGAACAGGCCCGACTGCTGGACCCGGGAACACTCGGAAGACTGGTATCGCTGCGCCGCCGGCGTGCGATAACTCTTCATTCGCGTCAGAGTGGGCCGCACCATTTTGCGAACTTCGGTTCCGGCAAACCGACAATCGGCCCGGCGGGCCGTCGGCACACGAGGAAGCTCGGCCATCGGAGAACCTGAGAGAACAGTCATGCGTTTGCGCCTCGAAAGCCATGGCACGAATTTTGACAAGCGTGCCGTTCTTCGCGAACACCCCATCTTCCGCGTACTTGGCGCTGAGTTGATCGAACGCCTCGCGTCTTACGCCCACACCAAAACGGTGGCGGCAGGAACGACGATTTTTGCGAAGGGCGATGTCGGAGCAAGTCTGTTCGCCGTTTGCGGCGGAACGGTCAAGATCAGCAATCGTTCGCTCGACGGAAAGGATGCGGTATTCAATTTAATCAACGTGGGTGAAATCTTCGGCGAGATTGCCTTGCTCGACGGGCGTCCGCGGACCGCCGACGCTCTGGCGATGACCGACTGCGAACTGATGGTGATCGATCGCCGGGAGTTCGTACCGTTGGTGGAGGGCCGACCTGATGTCGCATTGAAGATGATTGAGGTCTTCTGCGCGAGGCTTCGCCACACCAGCGAACAGATTGAGGACGTGCTGTTTCTGGATTTCCCGACCAGACTCGCAAAGACATTACTATGGCTTGCGAAAACCGCGAAATCGTCACCGCAGGGCAAGGTGAGGATTACACAGCGCGAAATCGGTCAGATCATCGGAATGTCCCGGGAAAGCATCAACAAGCAACTGCGCATCTGGGAACAACGCAAATGGCTTCGTCTGGAAAGAGGCGGCGTCGTTGTGCTTTCCCCCGATCCGCTCGCGGAGATCGCCGGCGCGGGCCAGCCTGCGCCGGATTGAACCGAAGCGGCACGCTCTCGGACGCGGTGCGAGGCGTTGCCTGCTAGTCGACCCATTCGACATGGGCGCGGATAGCATTTCCGGTCTCGTCGATCCAGCCGTGGTTGCGCGCGGCTGCCACCATCTTGTCATAGCCGGCCCGCCACGACGCGTTGTCGAGCACTCCGGGCAGGCGAGGAACGACGTTGATCGCAACGAGCGCATTGGAGTCGTCAATGAACGACACGCCGTCGATCAGTGGTCGGCTCGTGGCCAGCGGCGCTCTCAGCACGACCTTGAACTTGCGAAAGTCGTCCGGCTCGAGCAGCCGCAAGCCTCCCACCGTCGAATATTCGATGATCACTCGGCAGCCTCCTCCAGATCCGGCGCTTCCTCGGCAATGTCGCTGGCGTTGCCGGCGTTGCCGAACGACGTCCACCCGCCGTCGACGTAAAGGGTCGATCCGTTGACGTAAGAGGCGTCCGCCGAGGCCAGGAAGAAGGCCGCGTCAGCGACGTCCTGCGGCCTGCCCATGTCGCCGAGCGGGATACGCCGCCTGATGGCCATTGCGTCGATCTTGCCGGACGCCTCCAGCGTCGCCACACCGGGTGTGCGGATGTAACCCGGCGCGATGGTCGCGGTGCGAATCCCTGAGGGGCCGAGTTCGGCCGCCATGCAGCGCGTCAGGATATCGATCGCCGCCTTCGAGGCCCCATAGGCGTGCCGCGGTGCGAACGGCAGGAAGCTGTTGATCGAGCCGAGATTGAGAATGACGCCACCACCCCCTGCCCGGCTCATCAGCTTTACGGCTTCGCGCGTGCAGACAAATGCCCCGGTCACGTTGACGTCGAGAATCTTCTCCAGATCGGCGGAGGCCTGCGCGAGCGCCGGCTGGAACGCGTCGGCGATCGCCGCATTGTTGACCAGCACGTCGATACGGCCGAAGCGCCGTCCAACCGAAGCGAATAGCGCGATCGCGTCGTCCTCCGACGAGACATCGAGCGGCAGCGCCAAATGCCTTGGGCCCAGCGAACGCGCCAGGCCGGCGGCACTGGCGCCATCCTGGTCGGCGATGATCAGCGTGCCGCCCGCGGCGGCGAATTTCCGCACGATCGCCTCGCCGATGCCCCTCGCGCCGCCCGTCACCGCCACAACGCGCTCACCGCGAACAGGTTCTGGTCGCGCGAGCTCCGCGTCCGGCGTCCCGGTAACCTGCGGATGCGCGTCGCCCGGCTGGTTGAAAGACTGCCAGCCGCCATCGACCGTAAGGATCGCGCCCGTCACATAGCGTGCCGCCGCCGAAGCCAGAAAGCGCACCACCGCCGCGATCTCGTCGGGCCGCGCCATGCGCCCGAGCGGAATGCGGCGGCGCACCAACGCCAGATCGGCTTTTCCGCTGCGCTCCAGCTCGGCGACCATCGGCGTGCGCACATATCCGGGCGCCACGGCGGCGACCCGGATGCCGCAGCTCGCCCACTCGCAGGCCAGCGACCGGGTCAGCGAGATCAGCCCGGCCTTGGACGCCGCATAGGCGTTGCGCTTCGGGTTTCCCAGCACGCCGGCCAGCGAGGCGACATTGACGATGACGCCGCCATGGCCGCTCATCCGCCGCGCCACCTCGCGCGCGAGCACAAAGGGGCCTAGAAGATTGACGCTGAACGCCTTGCGGAACGAGGCAATGTCCGTGTCGACGGTCGCCGCCATCGTGGGTCCGAGCGCCGCATTGTTGATCAGCGCGTCGATCCTGCCGAAGCGCGCCGCGATCAGCGCAACCAGATCGACAATCGCGTCTTCCGACGAAACGTCGCAGTGAAAGCCCGCATGCTGTGATCCAAGCGCGCCAACGACTTCGAATACGTCGGTGCCCGGCAGGTCGACCGCCGCAATAGTCGCGCCGTCGCGGTGGAACGCTTCGAGCAGTGCTTTCC
>JBBWZU010000060.1:0-16070 GCA_039649225.1 Hyphomicrobiales bacterium
CATCGCCACCGCGTCTACGACGCCGTGGTGCTCAAGATGCTGGGCGCGACGCGCCGAAGACTGCTTGGCGCTTACGCGCTCGAGTACCTGCTGATCGGGCTCGCCACATCGGTCGTCGGCGTCCTGGCCGGCTCGCTCGCCGCCTCCATGGTGATGACGCAGGTGATGAATCTGAGCTTTGCCTGGCTGCCGCTTCCGGCCCTCACCGCGACTCTCGGTGCGACCGCATTGACCATCGTGTTCGGACTGATCGGAACCTATTCGGCGCTGGGACAGAAGCCCGCCGCCGTTCTGCGGCATTTGTGATGAAATAGCCAACAATATCCGCATGCTTTGCGACATTCCGTCGCGCCGAGATCATGCCACCCTGCGTCGTCAAAGCACCTTGCCGCCTCCTGCCATTTGACCATATTGAGCGCGTCTGACGGTACCTGATTTGGCCCCGCGGACGTAGGGCGAACAGGGCCCGGGGCGAACACAGAGGTTTCGGCAATGTCGGATTTTGATCGCAATGCCGCTACGCACTTCGGCCGGCCGCTGACGCGGGCCGAGACCGCGGTCGTTGATGAAGGCCTGCGGGCCTACATGCTGCGCATCTACAATTACATGGTGCTCGGCCTCGCCATCACGGGTTTCGCGGCGCTCGGCATCTACATGCTCTCCACGGTGACGGACGCCGGCAGCGCGGCGCGCAATGCGGCCGGCGCCGCGGTCGCGCTGAAGAACGGCCTCTACCTGACGCCGGTCGGCTATGCGCTGTTCGTGAGCCCGCTCAAATGGGCCGTGATCCTGGCGCCGCTCGCGCTGGTGTTCTTCCTCGCCTACCGCATTCAGACCATGCGTCCCGCCACCGCGCAGATCACGTTCTGGATCTATGCGGCGCTGGTCGGCGTGTCGCTCGGCTCGATCTTCCTGATCTATACGCACACCTCGATCGTGCGCGTGTTCTTCATCACGGCGGCCTCGTTCGGCGCGCTCTCGCTGTGGGGCTACACCACGCAGCGCGATCTCACCGGCATGGGCTCGTTCCTGCTGATGGGCCTGTTCGGCATCATCATCGCGTCGCTGGTCAACGTCTTCGTCGCCAGCACGATGCTGCAATGGACAATCTCGGTGATCGGCGTGCTGGTGTTCGCCGGACTGACCGCCTACGACACGCAGCGGCTGAAGGCCGAATACATGTACAGCGCGATGGATGGCGAGGTGATGGAGCGTTCCGCCATCATGGGAGCGCTCAGCCTCTATCTCGACTTCCTCAACCTCTTCACCATGCTGCTTTCGCTGCTCGGCGGCCGCGAAGAGTGATCGGTTAACGATATTTAATCCATCCGTGAACTGGCCCCGGCCCAAACCGGGGCCATTTTGTTAAGCGAGCCGGCAAGAGCCGCCTAGCGTTTGCCGCGATCAGGCACTAGATTTCGGCTTGTAGGCGCACGGCTTCGGCTGCGGCGCCCTGGCTTCTCGGGGAACGCCCCCGGGGCCAACCAGGAGGATGGTTCATGTCGGACTATGATCGGAATGTCGCGGCCTTCCCCGGCGCGCGCGCCGGACAGTCGGTAGCGGTCGATGCGGGCCTGCGCGCCCACATGATCCGCGTCTACAACTACATGGCAACGGCTGTCGGCCTGACCGGCGTCGTCGCCTGGTTCACCTACAATGCCGCGGTCGTCACCAACGAGGCGGGGCGGGTCGTCAGCCTGACCCCATTCGGCCAGACGATCTATGGCGGCTTTGCGCCCGTCGTCCTGATGCTGGCGACGCTCGGACTGGTGTTCTTCATCAGCTTCCGGATCGACCGGCTGCAGTACACGACGGCGCTCGGGCTGTTCATGCTCTATGCGGGCCTGCTCGGTGTCGCGCTGTCGTCGATCTTCCTGGCCTACACCGGCGCTTCGATCACACGCGTGTTCTTCATCTCCGCGGCCTCGTTCGGCGCGCTGAGCCTCTACGGCTACACCACGCAGCGCGATCTCTCGGCGTTCGGCTCGTTCCTGATCATGGGCCTGTTCGGGATCGTCATCGCGTCGCTGGTCAATATCTTCCTCGCCAGCTCCGCGCTGACCTTTGCGATCTCGGTGATCGGCGTGCTGGTGTTCGCCGGCCTGACCGCCTGGGACACGCAGAAGATCAAGGAGATGTACAACGTCTATGACGACGGTACGGTCTCCGGCCGCAAGGCCGTGATGGGCGCACTGTCGCTCTACCTCGACTTCATCAATCTGTTCCTGATGCTGCTGCGGCTGTTCGGCGACCGCCGCTGAGCGTTCAAACACTTCTCGCGAGATAGCGCCCCGGGTTCACGCCCGGGGCGTTCTTGTTTTAAGCTTGCCGGATGTCCGACTTTTCAATCCGACCGGCGACACCTGCCGACATTCCCGCCATCACGCACATCTACGCCCACGCGGTGCAGCACGGCACCGCGTCGTTCGAGCTTGAGCCGCCGGACGAAGCCGAAATGACGCGGCGCCAGAGCGCGCTGCTGGACGGGGGCTTTCCGTATCTGGTGGCGGAGCGCGACGGCGCCGTGCTGGGCTACGCCTATGCGGGCCCTTACCGGGCACGGCCGGCCTATCGCTTCAGCGTCGAGAACTCAATCTATGTGGCGGCGAGCGCACACCGCCGCGGTGTCGGCCGCGCGCTGATGGACCGCCTGATCGCCGAGTCGGAGGCGCGCGGCTATCGGCTGATGATCGCGGTGATCGGGGATTCGGCGCAAATGCCATCGATCGAGCTGCACCGCGCGGCAGGCTTCAGCATGGTCGGCGCGTTCGAGGGCGTCGGCTACAAGTTCGACCGCTGGCTCGATACCGTGCTGATGCAGCGCGCGCTCGGCAAGGGCACGTCCGCGCCGCCATAGAGCAGCATTCCGTGAGATCATGCTCCGGCGTAAGTTCTTGGTTGTCGCGCGTCTGGACGGAAAACCGGGTCCCACTTTTCCTGGACGCGCTCCAGCTACACCGCCACCAGCTTGAGCGACGTGTCGACGGCGCGCAGCACATTGTCGAGCTCATGCCCGCGCTTGACGATCAGGCCGGTCGCCGAGATCACGCTATAGGCGCCCTGCTTGCGGGCGAGCTGGGGATTTTTTTCGATCCGGTAGATCGGGACTTCGCTGGTGCGGCGGAACACCGAGAACACCGCGCGGTCCTTGAGAAAATCGATGGCGTAGTCGCGCCACTCACCGGCCGCGACCATTCTGCCATAGAGCCCGAGAATGCGATTGAGCTCGCGCCGGCTGAAGGTGACCTTGCCGGGGACGCTGGCCTGACCGCCGCCCGCGCCCCCGCGATGCTCGCTCGGATCAGTTTCGCCGAAAGCCATGCGGCGCCTCCTTGCTGCTTGTCTGACGGCGAATGATCGCGCCGATGCGGCGAGCCCGCAAGAGGGCGCGCCAAGCGCGAAATGACGCGCTGACGACGCAGTGTCCCGAAACGATGCTGTGGGGCGAAATATTTGCGGATAATGGCCGCAAGCTCACGTTTTCGTTAAAGAATTTCACAATGAAGCCCTATTTCGGTCAAGCGCGCGCCGTTGTGATCGGCGAAAAGACTGACACTTGGATAGGGCCCGGTCACGTTCGAGCACCGGATTCCTCAGCCCCCCAGCCCCCCGGGGCTTGGATAGATCGGGCCCTAGTTCCGCGTACGGTTCAATCCCCCAATGCGTCTAGGGCTGGCTCGCGCCGGCCCTGTTTTTTTGACCGCCGCTCATCGCCAAAACAAAAGCGGCCAGGACAAGAACCCGGCCGCCCACCTCGATAGCAATCAGGCTCGCTCAGCGTAGCGCGACGGCATTCGCCCCCAGCATGGCGCCCGGCGCTTCCTTGGTGCCGCTCTGGACCACCACCGCCACCGAATCGAAATCGCCGGCGCCCATATCGCGGACCGGCAGCATGAATGTGTGCGCGGTCCCATTCCAGTCGCCAAGCTTGATCCAGCGCCGCACGACATTGTGATAGGTAACGGTATGGCCGGTATTCTCGCCGCGCCCGATCGTCACCGGCACGTCCTTGGTGATCGGACAGAGCCAGACCTCGCCCTTGGCGGCGGCGCTCTTGGTCGCCGGCACGCTCGCCGAGATCTGTCCATTGGCAACCGACAGCGTAACGGGAAGCGACAGCGTTCCGGGCTGCTTGTCGGTTTGCACGATCGCATTCTCGATCGCGTCTTTGTCGCTGCCGAGCACATGCACGCTGCCGTTCACAACGACCTGCGGGGTATAGACCTCGCGGTCACCACGCGAGCGCGCATAGGCGCGTTGACGATTGGTGTGTCCCGGAAGCGCGAGCGTGTCCTTCCAGCCAAGGTAGTCCCAATAGTCGATCGGCAAGCTCATCACGATGATCGAGGGATCGCGCGCGAATTCGCCCGCAAGCTGATCGGCGGGCGGACATGACGAGCAGCCTTGGCTGGTGAAGAGCTCGATGACGGCACGCGGTTCAGCGTGGACGGCGCCCGTCGACATCGCCGACGCGATGACGGCCAACGATAACGCGACACGAGGGCTCATACCAATCTCCACATCCAATGTCCGCGACGGATCCCCGTTGTCGGTGCGGGCTTGAAAACCCACCTGCCCCAACCACGAGCCCCAACCCGTCAGACCACGGATGTCTCGTCCCATGACCTCACATAAAGATAACGCCGTTCACCGGCCACTCAATTCGCAGTGAGTGGCCGGCGACGGCGCTGTCGAATCTATCCGTTAAACTGCGTATCAACGCGCGCGCGTAACGACTACCGTACCGTCGCTACGCCGCCAGATGGCGCAACACATATTGCAGGATACCGCCGTTCTTGAAGTAATCGAGCTCGTCGGCGGTATCGATACGACAAACAAGCGGCACGCGCTTGAGCGTGCCGTCGGGCGATACGATCTCGGCGATGAGACGCTGATGCGGCTTCAAATCCCCGTGTAGACCGCGGATCGTAACGGTTTCGTCGCCCTTGAGCCCAAGCGTCTGCCACGACGTTCCTTCCTCGAATACGAGTGGGACGACGCCCATTCCGATCAGGTTGGAGCGATGAATGCGCTCGAACGACTGCGTGATCACGGCGCGAATGCCGAGCAGCGTCGAGCCCTTGGCGGCCCAGTCGCGTGACGAGCCGGTGCCGTATTCCTTGTTGGCGAACACGACGAGCGGCACGCCCTCGGCTTTGTACTTCATCGCCGCATCGTACATCGGCATCTTCTGCTTCGAGGGATAGTGCATCGTCACGCCGCCTTCGACGCCCGGCACCATCTGGTTCTTGATGCGGATGTTGGCGAAGGTGCCGCGCATCATCACCTGGTGATTGCCGCGCCGCGTGCCGTATTGGTTGAAGTCCTTCGGCCGCACCTGATGGTCGCGCAGATAGTGACCTGCCGGGCTCTCCTCCTTGATCGATCCGGCCGGCGAAATGTGGTCGGTCGTGATCGAGTCGAGGAATAGGCCAAGGATGCGCGCATCGACGATGTCGTCGATCGGCTGCTGCCTCTTGCCCATGCCTTCGAAGTAAGGCGGGTTCTGCACGTAGGTCGAACGGTCGTCCCACGCATAAGTGAGCCCGCCCTTCACGGCGATCTTGCGCCAGTTCGCCTCGCCCTTGAACACGTCGGCATATTTCTTCGCGAACATGTTCTTGTTGATGGTCTTGCGAATGACCGCCGCGATCTCCTTGCTGGTCGGCCAGATATCGCGCAGGTAAACCTTCTTGCCGTCCTTGTCGGTGCCGAGCGGCGCTTTGGCGACATCGACCTGCATCGAGCCCGCGAGGGCGTAAGCGACGACGAGCGGCGGCGAGGCGAGATAATTCGCCCGGACGTCGGCATTGACGCGGCCTTCGAAGTTGCGATTGCCCGACAGCACGGCGGCCGCAACGATGTCGTTCTTGGAGATCGCCTCGGAGATTTCCTCCGCCAGCGGACCCGAGTTGCCGATGCAGCTGGTGCAGCCGAAGCCGACGAGATTGAAGCCGAGCTTGTCGAGCTCCTTCTGCAGCCCGGACTTGTCGAGATATTCGGCGACGACCTGGCTGCCGGGCGCGAGCGAGGTCTTCACCCACGGTTTCGGCTTCAGGCCCTTGGCGGCGGCCTTCTTGGCGAGCAGGCCCGCCGCGACCATCACGTTCGGGTTCGAGGTGTTGGTGCAGGAGGTGATCGCCGCGATCACGACGTCACCGTGGCCGAGGTCGTGCTTGCGCTCCGGAATGTCGACGCGCTTGGTCAGCTCGGGACCCTTGCTGAATTCCTTGTCCATCGACACGGTAAAGCCGGTCTTCACCTCCTTGAGCAGCACGCGATCCTGCGGACGCTTCGGGCCGGCAAGCGAGGGCTCGACCGAACCGAGCTCGAGCTTGAGCACGTCGGTGAACACCGGATCGGGCGTGTTCTTGGTGCGGTACATGCCCTGCGCCTTGGCATAGGCCTTCACCAGCGCGACACGATCCGCCTTGCGCGCAGTGTTCGTCAGGAACGTGATGGTGTCGTCATCGACCGGGAAGAAGCCGCAGGTCGCGCCGTATTCGGGCGCCATGTTGCCGATGGTCGCGCGGTCCTCGATGGTCAGATCGTCAAGGCCGGGTCCGAAGAACTCCACGAACTTGCCGACCACGCCGCGCTTGCGCAGCATCTGCGTGACGGTGAGCACGAGGTCGGTCGCCGTGATGCCTTCCTTCAACTTGCCGCCGAGGCGAAAACCGATCACCTCCGGCAGCACCATCGAGTAGGGCTGGCCGAGCATCGCGGCCTCGGCCTCGATGCCGCCGACGCCCCAGCCGAGCACCGAGAGGCCGTTGACCATCGTGGTGTGCGAGTCGGTGCCGACCACCGTGTCCGGATAGGCGACCTCGGCGGTCATCAGCTTGCCGCCGACGCTGACCTTTTCCTTGTTGGTCCACACGGTCTGCGAGAGATATTCGAGATTGACCTGATGGCAGATGCCAGTGCCCGGCGGGACGACGCGGAAATTCTCGAACGAGCGCTGCGCCCATTTGAGGAACTGATAGCGCTCCTGGTTCTGCGCATACTCCTCGGCGACGTTCTTCTTGAAGGCCGTCGGCGTTCCGGCGAAGTTCACGATCACCGAATGGTCGATCACGAGATCGACCGGGACCAGCGGATTGATCTTTTTCGGATCGCCGCCGAGCGCCACCATCGCGTCGCGCATCGCCGCAAGATCCACGACAGCCGGAACGCCGGTGAAGTCCTGCATCAGCACGCGCGCGGGCCGGAACGCGATATCGCGATCCAGCGACTTGGTTTTAAGCCATTGGGCGAAGGCCTGGATGTCTTCTTTGGTGACCGTGCGGCCGTCTTCGTTGCGCAAAAGGTTTTCCAGCAGCACCTTGAGCGAGAAAGGCAGCCGCGAAATTCCGCGCAAGCCGTGCTTCTCGGCTTCGGGAAGACTGTAATACACATAGGTCTTGGTGCCGACCGTGAGGGTCTTGGCGCACTTGAAACTGTCGAGCGAGGTCATGGCCGGTTTTTCCATCTCATCGGACCAGCCGGGGACGCAGAGTGCGCCCCGCGACAGCTCGTCCGTCAGGCGATGGGCCGGCCGTGCGATGATTCCAACCGCCCCACGCAACATCCCGGCTTATAAGGGTAATTTCACTGGCATGCTACAGACTGGAGCGCCTCGAAGGTATGCGTCCCGCACATTTTGTTGGGCTGCGCTCCTCTTGCGCCGGACCGCCTGACATGCTGCGCCTTGTCGCAGCGGGGCTGGGGTGCGTGCGCGGCCAACGGGACGTCTTTCACGATGTCGGGTTCGAGCTGTCGGCGGGCGAAGCGCTCGCGCTGACCGGGCCGAACGGAGCGGGAAAATCCTCGCTGTTGCGACTGATTGGCGGTCTACTGCGGGCATCGTCGGGCCGGATTGAGTTAGCTGGCGGGGCAACAGACCTGACGATCGCCGAGCAGACGCACTACCAGGGTCACCTCGACGCCCTTAAGCCATCGCTAACAGTCGCCGAAAACCTTGCATTCTGGATTCATTACTTGGGCGGGAGTGCACCACCAGACAGCGCGCTCGCGGCACTCGGGATCGCCGGCCTCGCGGACCTGCCGGCCGGCTATCTGTCGGCCGGGCAGCGGCGGCGGCTCTCGCTGGCGCGGCTCATTGCGGTGCCACGCCCGATCTGGCTGCTCGACGAGCCAACCTCCGCGCTCGACGCAGCGGCGCAGGCGCGGCTCGCCGCGCTGATGCGCGACCACCTCGCTGGCGGCGGGATGATCGTCGCGGCAACCCACGGACCATTGGGGATCGACGCGAAGGAATTGCGGCTGGGGACGGCCGCATGACCGCCCTCTCGGCACTGCTCGTCCGCGACATGCGTCTTGCCGTACGCGTTGGCGGCGGCGCGATGATGGGCGTGCTGTTCTTCCTGATCGTCGTGACGCTGGTGCCGTTCGCGGTCGGACCGGATCTGGCGCAATTGCAGCGCATCGGGCCGGCGATCCTCTGGATCGGCGCGCTGCTCGCCTCGCTGCTGACCCTCGATCGCCTGTTCGCGGCCGATCACGAAGACGGATCGCTCGATCTTCTGCTCATGGGTCATGCGCCGCTGGAACTCGCGATCCTTGCCAAGGCGATCGCACACTGGATCACGACCGGCCTGCCGCTTGTCATCGCGGCTCCACTGCTCGGCCTGTTTCTCAATCTTGAGCCCGCCGCGATCGGCGCCGTCGCGCTGACCTTGCTGGCCGGAACGCCGGCGCTCACCTGCATTGGCCTGATCGGCGCCGCGCTTTCCGTTGCGCTACGGCGCGGCGGCCTGTTGCTGCCCGTTCTGGTTTTACCGCTCACCATTCCTGTGCTGATCTTCGGCGTCTCGGCGTCGAATGCCGCCGTGATCGGGCCGGTGCCGTTCGGCGCGCCGTTCACGATCCTGTGCGCGCTGACCTTGGGCAGCCTCGTGCTCGGACCGTTCGCCGCCGCGGCGGCGTTGCGGCAGGGCCTTGAGTAAAATCAATACCATCCTCTTCGCCAGATGCTGAACGTGCCGGAATAGCGCCGCATTGCGGTTACCTTCCAAGGTTACTAAGACACCCCTGATGGCTCTGACCGATCTTGCCAATCCGACCCGGTTCCTCGCGCTCACCGCGCGCCTGCTGCCATGGCTCGCGGCCTTGACGGTGGCGGTGTTCGCGATCGGGCTCATGCTCGCCTGGTGGGCGCCCGACGACTATCAGCAGGGCGCGACCGTGAAGATCATGTTCATCCATGTGCCGAATGCCTGGCTCTCGATGGCCGCCTGGGCGCTGATGAGCATCGCCAGTATCGGCACACTGGTCTGGCGCCATCCGCTCGCCGACGTCGCGGCGAAAAGCGCCGCTCCGCTCGGCGCGGCCTTCACGTTCCTGGCGCTGCTCACCGGCTCGTTGTGGGGCCGGCCGATGTGGGGCACCTATTGGGTGTGGGACGCGCGGCTCACTTCGGTGCTGGTGCTGTTCCTGATGTATCTTGGCGTCATCGCGCTGTGGCGCACGGTCGATGATCCCTCGCGCGCCGGGCGCGCCGCTGCGATCCTCACGCTGGTCGGCGCCGTCAACCTGCCGATCATCAAGTTCTCGGTCGACTGGTGGAACACGCTGCACCAGCCGGCTTCCGTGTTTCGCCTCGGCGGACCGGCGATCGCGAGTTCGATCCTGATGCCGCTCGCCGTGATGGCGATCGCCTTCACGCTGCTGTTCGTCACGCTGCATCTTGCGGCGATGCGCAACGAGATTCTGCGGCGGCGGGTGCGCGCGATGTGGCTGATGCAGGCGCATGCCGCGCAGGGTGCCTGACGATGGATCTCGGGCCGCACGCCAATTTCATCATCATCGCCTATGCGGCGGCCGCGCTGGTCGTGATTGCCCTGGTGGCGTGGATCCTGGCCGACCATGCGGCGCAGCGCCGCCTGCTCGCCGACCTCGAAGCGCGCGGCGTGACGCGCCGCGCCAAACCGCCGGAGGCCGCATGAGCGCGACCGCAACCGACGAGAATGCGACGCGCCGCAGATTGCTGGTGCTGTTGCCGCTGGTGGTCTTCCTGGCGCTCGCAGCGCTGTTCTTCTTCCGGCTCGGCGCGGGCGACCCCTCGCGCATCCCCTCCGCGCTGATCGGGCACCCGGCGCCCGACACCAAGCTCGGCCCGTTGCCGGGCCTGCTGGCGCGCGACGGCAAGCCATTGCGGGGCATCGATCCGGCTGATTTCAAAGACGCCGTGACGCTGGTGAATGTCTGGGCCTCATGGTGCGTGCCCTGTCATGACGAGGCGCCGCTGCTCTCCGCACTCGGCGAGGACAGCCGCATCCGCCTGGTCGGCATCAACTACAAGGACCAGCCCGACAATGCGCGCCGCTTTCTCGGGCGCTACGGCAATCCATTCGTGGCGGCCGGCGTCGACGGCAATGGCCGCGCTTCGATGGAATGGGGTGTCTACGGCGTGCCGGAGACGTTCCTGGTCGGGCGCGACGGCAAGATCGCCTACAAGCTGGTCGGCCCGATCACCCCGGCCAATCTCGATGCCGTGCTCAAGCCCGAGATCGAGAAGGCGCTCGCGGCAAAACAGTAGGCAGGGTGTCAGCCCGTCGCCGCGGCGGCCGCGCGTCCCGCGACGCGGCCGGAGAAGATGCAGCCGCCAAGGAAAGTGCCTTCGAGCGCGCGATAGCCATGCATGCCGCCACCACCGAAGCCTGCGGCCTCGCCGGCCGCATAGACGCCGGGCAACGGTTCGCCATCGGGCCGCAGCACGCGCGATGACAGATCGGTCTCGAGCCCGCCCAGCGTCTTGCGCGTGAGCACCGAGAGCTTGACGGCGATCAACGGCCCGGCGGCGGGATCGAGCAGCCGATGTGGTTTGGCGACGCGGATCAGTCTATCGCCGAGATAGTGGCGTGCCGCGCGGATCGCGATCACCTGCGCGTCCTTGCCGAACGCATTGTCGATCTCGCGGTCGCGCGCAACCACTTCGCGCTCCAGTTCGGCAGCATCGATCAGCGGTGCGCCGGCGAGCGCGTTCATGCCGGCGGCGAGTTCGGCAAGCGTCTTGCGGATCACGAAATCGGCGCCGCGCTCCATGAACCGCCGCACAGGCGCGGGCGCGCCGCCGCCGATCCGGCCGAGCACAAGCCTGAGGCTGCGCTCGGTGAGATCCGGATTCTGCTCCGAGCCGGACAGCGCAAACTCGCGCCCGATGATGCGCTCGTTGAGCAGAAACCACGAATGGTCGTGCCCTTCGCGCGTGATGTGACGCAGCGCGCCGAGCGAGTCGAAGCCTGGAAACAGCGGCACCGGCAGACGCCGTCCGCGCGCATCGAGCCACAGCGGCGAGGGACCGCTCAGGATCCGGATGCCGTGCCGGCTCCAGATCGGTGTGTGGTTCCGGATGCCTTCCGGATAGTGCCACATGCGATCTTCATTGATCACGTGCGCACCGCTTGCTCTGACGACGTCGAGCATCAACCCGTCGACATGCGCCGGGACACCGCAGATCATTTGGCGCGGCGGCCCGCCGAGCCGCTTTGGCCAATGCCGCCGCACCAGATCGTGATTTCCCCCGATGCCGCCCGACGCGACGATCACGGCTTGCGCGCGCAACGCAAAGGAGCCTGCGAGCTTTCGTGAACTGGCGACACCGCGCTCCACATGGCTCGGCTCCAGCACATCGCCCTGCACGCCGTCGACTACGCCGCCAGTCTGGCTCAGCGCTGTCGCGCGATGACGAAAGCGAAATGTGACAAGTCCGCGCTGCTCGGCCGCGCGCACGCGGCGGACAAACGGCTCGATCACGCCCGGTCCGGTGCCCCATGTGACATGGAAGCGCGGCACCGAATTGCCGTGACCGGTCGCAAGATATCCGCCGCGTTCAGCCCAACCCACAATCGGGAAAATGCGCAGACCCTGCTGTCGCAGCCAGGCGCGCTTCTCGCCGGCCGCGAAATCCACGTAGGCTTCGGCCCAGCGGCGCGGCCAATGGTCTTCGGTGCGATCGAACCCGGCAGAACCAAGCCAGTCCTGCAGCGCAAGATCGCGGCTGTCATGGATGCGCAGGCGGCGCTGCTCGGTCGAGTCGACGAAGAACAGTCCGCCGAACGACCAGAATGCCTGGCCGCCGAGCGATGCCTCCGGTTCCTGATCGAGGATGATGACGCGCCGGCCCGCATCGGCAAGCTCGCCAGCCGCCGCAAGGCCCGCGAGGCCGGCCCCGACAATGATCGCGTCCGCGTCCAAGTCGCCCCCTCTCGCCGATTTTGATCGGATGTTAGGCGCTTGGCGGGGGGACAGCCACTCAGGATTCGTTGATCGTCGTGCCGCGACGTGGATCAGAGCAATGCCGTCAAATGCGGGATCAGCGGTATATCGGCGGGCGGCATCGGATAGTCGCGCAGTCTGTTCGGCCGCACCCAGGCCAGCTGCTGGCCTTCCCGTGCCGTCACCGTCCCGTCCCAGCGCCGGCAAACGTAAAGCGGCATCAGCAAGTGGAAGTCCGGATAGCTATGGCTCGCGAAAGTCAGCGGCGCGAGGCAGGCCTCCTTGACGACGATGCCCAACTCCTCGCTGAGCTCGCGGATCAGCGATTGCTCGGGTGTCTCGCCTGCTTCGATCTTGCCGCCGGGAAACTCCCACAGGCCGGCCATCGATTTGCCTTCCGGCCGCTGTGCCAGCAGCACGCGTCCGTCGGCATCGATCAGCGCACAGGCGGCGACGGAGACGACTTTCACCACACGGTCCTTGGCGAGAATTGGCGCGTCAGGAACGGTAGTCCCCATTGATCGCGACGTATTCCTTGGTGAGGTCGCAGGTGAGCACGCGATCGCGGCCTTTGCCGAGCCCAAGCGCGACCTTGAGGAAAATCTCCGGCTTCTTCATTTCGGCGCTGACCGTCCGCTCGTCATAGGCCGGGTCGCGCGCGCCCTTGTGGGCGACACGGATGCCGCCGAACCAGATCGAGAGCTTGTCGCGGTCCGCAGGCTCGCCGGCCTTGCCGACCGCCATGACGACGCGCCCCCAATTGGCGTCCTCACCGGCGACCGCGGTCTTGACCAGCGGCGAATTGGCGATCGACATCGCGATGCGGCGCGCCGAGCGATCCGAGACCGCACCCTCGACGATGATCTCGACCAGCTTTCGCGCACCCTCCCCGTCGCGCGCGATCTGCTCCGACAGGTTCGCAAGCACCGTCTTGAATGCCTCACGAAACGCCTTGAGCTGTGGATCGCCTGCGCTCGTGATCTTCGGGGCCGTGGTTGCGGCGCCGGTTGCGAATGCGAGCAGCGTGTCCGAGGTCGAGGTGTCGCCGTCGATTGTCACCGCGTTGAACGTGTCGATGACCGCACCCGACACGATCGCCTGCAGGGCGGACGCACTGATCGGCGCGTCGGTAAATACGAACGACAGCATCGTCGCCATGTCAGGCGCGATCATGCCGGCGCCCTTGGCGATGCCACAGATCGTCACGGTCGCTTTGCCAAGCTTGGCATAGGCGGTCGCGACCTTGGGAAACGTGTCGGTGGTCATGATCGCCTTGGCGGCATCGAGAAAGCGGCCCGGCACAGCCTTCTCGACAAGCCCGCCGAGCACGCCATCGAAGCGCTCCGCCGGCAGCGGCTCTCCGATCACGCCCGTGGAGGCGAGGAAGACTTCGGCCGGCTTGCAGCCCGACGCCTGCGCGGCGAGCTTGGCGGTGAACGCCGTCGCGGCGCGGCCATTTTTGCCGGTGAACGCGTTGGCGTTGCCGGAATTGACCACCAGCGCGCGCGCTTTTCCGGCTTTCAGCTTCTCACGGCACCACTCGACCGGTGCCGACGGGCACTTGGAGCGCGTGGTGACGCCCGCAACCGTCGTGCCCTCGTCGAACAAGGCCAGCAGCACGTCGGTGCGGCCTTTATACTTGATGCCGGCCGCGCCCGTGGCCAGGCGCACGCCGGCAACCTCCGGCATGTCGGGGACTTTCTTGGGAGCCAAGGGAGAGACCGTGGGGGACATCGCGCGCCTGCTGTGTGCCGGATACGAAAATGCCCGGCGCGGCGGCCGGGCATTGACGAAACTCTACACCGCGATGCGCGGCGGATCAATTCTACTTCTTCTGCGCGGCCGGCGGCGCAGCGGGGGCCGCGGCCGCAGGCGGCGCTGCCGCAGGAGCAGCAGGCGCCGGCGCAGCGGGTGCTGCCGCTTCGCCGACGCGCTCGATCTTGCCATCGGCGCGCAGCTTGGTGATCAGCTCGGCCTGCGAGCGGCGCACCAGATAGCTCTCGAGCTGATCCTTGACCTTATCGAATTCCGGCGGCTGGCGCTCGCGCTTGTCCTCAACCTTGATGACATGCCAGCCGAACTGCGATTTCACCGGATCGGAGAGCTGGCCCTTGTCGAGCTTGAAGGCGACTTCGGAAAATTCCGGCACCATCTGGTCCTTGGTGAAGTAGCCAAGGTCACCGCCATCGGCCGAGCCCGGGTCCTTCGATTTGGCCTTCGCCAGCTCGGCGAAGTCGGCGCCCTTCTTGAGCTCGGCGACGACCGCCTTGGCTTCATCCTCGGTCTCGACCAGGATATGGCGGGCCCGCACTTCGGGCTCCTTCTTCATCTGCCCGATGGCCTCGTCGTAAACCTTCTTCATTGCCGCATCGTTGATGGCGGCTTTGGCCTCGGATTGAAGCAAGGTTTCCATCAGCAGCTTGGTGCGCGTGTAAGCGGCCTTGCGCTTGAAATCGTCGGTGTCGCCGATCTTCTTGGCCTCGGCCGCCTTGGCGACCAGGATCATGTCGCCGACAAAGGTGATCAGGTAGTCCTTCTTCGCCTCGGGCGTCATCTGCGGGATGTTGCTGCCGAGGTCTTCCTCGGCCATCGCAAGATCGCTCTGCTTGACGTCCGTGCCGTTGACCCGCGCGACGACCGGATCATCCTCGGCGCGAGCGGTGGGCGCGGCGACGAGGGCCAGCGCCGCGATCAGAGCCAGCGCGGTGCCGCGCGGGAAGCGGGCCACGGACAATGCCGGGCGGACGGAAGACAACGGCAGGGTCATGAAAGAGGTCCTTGGGTCCGGGATAATGCCCCCCGGGCGAACGGCGGCGGACACTCGCGCAATCGCCCGTTATTGGCAATGAGAGATTGTGGGCGCACGCCTGACAAGGGCGTGAGCGGGCGCGATATTCGGTCGCGAAAACGGCGGATTTGCGCCGATTGACAAGGGTCTACCCCCCTCCTATCTCTGCGGAACCACCTCGCAGGCTTGTCCGGCGGGGTTGTTTACGTTGCGCCCCTCGACGCGCGAAAAAGCCATTCTCCAGGCGCATCGGCACCGGGGCGAGCCGCACCTTCAGGGCGCGGAACTGAAAAGGATTTCCAATGTTCGCCGGTCTTGCCCGCAAGTTTTTCGGTTCCGCCAATGAGCGGCAGATCAAGGGCTATCGGCCGCGCGTCGAGGCGATCAACGCGCTAGAGCCGGAGATGAAAGCGCTGTCGGACGATGCGCTGCGCGCCCGTACGGCCGAGTTCCGCAAGCAGCTCGCCGAAGGCAAGACGCTCGACGACATCCTGGTGCCGGCATTCGCGACCGTGCGCGAGGCGGCCATGCGCGTCATCGGCCAGCGGCATTTCGACGTGCAGCTGATCGGCGGCATGATCCTGCATGAGGGCAAGATTTCCGAGATGAAGACCGGCGAAGGCAAGACGCTGGTCGCGACGCTTGCGGTGTATCTGAATGCGCTCGCCGGCACGGGCGTGCATGTCGTCACCGTCAACGATTATCTGGCGACGCGCGATAGCGAATGGATGGGCCGCATCTATGGCTTCCTCGGTCTCACCACCGGCGTCATCATGCACGGGCTCGACGACGCGCAGCGCAAGGCGGCCTACGCCTGCGACGTGACCTACGCGACCAACAACGAGCTCGGCTTCGACTATCTGCGCGACAACATGAAGTACCGGCTCGAGGACATGGTGCAGCGCGGCCATCCCTACGCCATCGTCGACGAAGTGGACTCGATCCTGATCGACGAGGCGCGCACGCCGCTGATCATCTCCGGCCCGCTCGACGATCGATCGGACTTCTACAACACCATCGACGCCTTCATCCCGGCGCTCGACAAAGTCGACTACGAGGTCGA